>NZ_JBZQJF010000092.1:0-15049 GCF_059905295.1 Mangrovibacterium sp. | reverse complement strand
TTTTCCTTTTCCATCCCCCCTAGCATCCCCCATATACGACAAAAGCCGCGGAAACCGCGGCTTTTTAGTGCCCAGGACGGGACTCGAACCTGCACGCCCAAAAACGGGCACCAGCCCCTCAAGCTGGCGTGTCTACCAATTTCACCACCTGGGCAAGAAAACCAGAACGAAAAAGAACAATTGTAGCAATCAGCCCTCTTTCAAACGTGAGTGCAAAACTAAAAAAATAATCAAAACGCCAATCCTGCTTAGCTAAAAATATTCCTATCTAAGTTAGGTTTTCAATTAACAAATTGATATACAACACCGAATATGATGGCTTTCTTTTATCAGAATACGTATTAACCCCGGAATAAACAAACAAGATTTGAAGAACTATAAACATATCAACTATTACAAAACATATTTTTGGCATCTTTCAATCCTGTTCTATATCTTTGAATTCAATAACCCAACAACTAGCTTTTGAAAACCAACAAGCCAGATATTGTTATACTCCAAAAGTTTAAGCAAGGAGACTCGAAAGCATTTGAGCATCTTTACTTAATTTATCACAAAAGGCTTTATTCGTTTTTATTTAGTTTGTGTCATTCGCACACTGAGAGTGAGGAAATTCTTCAACAAACCTTTATTCGTATCTGGGAAAAACGAGACTTATACAACGAGTTCTACCCTTTTGACTCCTTCCTTTTTAAAGTTGGAAAAAATATTTTTCTGAATCAGGCCCGTAAAAAGATCAATAGTCGAATAGCTGATGTTGATATTGCACTATATGATGAGTTAATGACTGAAGATGTCGACCAATACTTAATGCTGGAAGAAACCAAATCATTAATTGAAGTTTTAGTCAGTGCAATGCCACCTAAACGCCAACAAGTATTTCGGATGCAAAAATTTGATGGAAAAACCAGAAAAGAAATTAGCGAAGAACTAAATCTTTCTATCGTCACAATCGACAGCCATTTAGCCAAAGCAAACGAAGATCTGAAAAGCGGGCTGAAAAAGTTCAACATTACAGCACTGAGTATTTTTACCTCACAATCAAAGCATTAAATAAAATTCTAAAAAAAATATTCTTTTTTTCACCTGCCGACTCATAGTTTTTCCTTTTCAAAGTGTACTGCTTACAAAAAGGGAACTAAAATGCCTGACCAAACCGAAACGAAACAATTACTTCTTAAACTCTTCAAAAACGAAAAGTTAACGAAGGATGAACTCAAACAATTATATCGCACATTTAATCAGCAATCGGAACTGGAGTCTATCCAAGATTGGTTGAATGAAAAATGGGAACATTCGTACTTTGATGAAATCTCCCCGAAATCCTCCAGACAGATTCTGAATAACATTCAAGAACAAATTAAAGCCAAATCACCTCGCAAAATTCAACGTAATCACAACTTATTTAAATGGACCACAGCCGCCGCTGCTGCAATATTAGTAGCATTTTTCCTTTCTATTTCCCTCTTTTTCGATGTTCAATTAAAAAATGACCACTTGGTGCAATTGCAGGAAATTACAGCGCCTAATGGTCATATTGAGAAACTAACATTGCCCGACGGAACCAAAGTATGGTTGAATCCCGGTTCCTCTATCATTTATAAAAATGATTTCACAAAAGAAACCATTAGAGATGTTCGCCTAAACGGCCAAGCCTATTTTGAAGTCGCCAAAAACCCGAAAAAGCCATTCATCTTGGAAATGGGTGATATTGGGCTGAAGGTACTTGGCACTACGTTCAATGTCTGCAATTACAAAGAAGATCATACCATTAAAATCGCGTTGAAAGAAGGGAAGGTTAGTCTTTTTGAAGGAGCTTACGAAAATGCGGTGAACTATACAGATCTGCATCCGGGACAAATGGCTCAATATACCAAAGGCCAATCCGGTTTTGCAATTCAGGAAGCAAACGTTAATCAACTCAGTTCCTGGATCAACGGAGTACTTACATTCCGCGATGAAACCATGTCGAATGTATTCCGCCAGTTGGAACGCTGGTACAATGTAAAAATATTAGTAAGTGATCCGGAAATTAACGATTACCTGTTTACTGCAACAATCAAAACCGAAAGTCTATCTCAAATATTAACGCTGCTGGAATTCACCTCTCCTATCCAATGCGAGGTGTTAAAAGACAGTGGCTACCAGAATTATAAACCCACAATTTTAATCAAACCCAAATCAAACCAGTAGATGCCAATGAAATAAACACCAACGACAAAAAAAGGAGATGCGCCAACACCTCCTTTCAATCAGAGCCTCCTGTTTGCAGCAAAAGGCTCATTTTAACTTGAACGCTAATTCAAATCATTACGAAATTATGAAAAAAAACTATTTAACTATGGTTTCCGGGTTAAATACGCTCTGGAAATCCAAATTATTGAGAACTATGAGGATAACAGTAATTCTATGTCTGTTACTGGTGTCTCAGGTGTTAGCTGAGAACAGCTACTCCCAAAACACTCGCCTTTCGCTAAACCAGACGAATACAACTATTCGAAAAGTACTTCAGGAAATTGAAGACCAGACCGAATATTACTTCATGTATAATGGTAAGTTTGTTAATGTTGAGCGATCTGTAAGCATTAATGCTGAAAATCAACCCATAACAGAAGTACTAAACACCCTTTTCGAAAATACGGGGATTTCCTACCGGATTGATGATCGCCAGATTGCCTTATCAGAAAATTTTACGCCAACACAAACACAACAGGAGAAAAAGGTTACCGGTACAGTAACCACCCCCGACGGCAATGCAATTCCTGGAGCAACCATCAGTATAAAAGGAACAACAAACGGAACGATAACCGATTTTGATGGAAACTATACAATAACAAATGTTCCTGCCGATGCAACATTGATTTTCAGTTTTGTGGGAATGAAAACCGTTGAAATGGCTGTCGCCAATCAAAGCGTAATTAACGTTGAAATGGAAGAAGAATCAATCGGTTTAGAGGAAGTTGTAGCCATTGGCTATGGTGTACAGAAGAAAAAATTACTAACCGGTGCGAATACAAATGTCAAGGGAGAAGACATTCAGGCATTAAACACGACAACTGCAATGGACGCCTTGAAAGGGGTGACACCAGGGGTGACCATTACACAAAACAACGGTCAACCAGGGGCTTCCAGCAAAATCAACATCCGTGGTATTGGAACTACCGGAGATTCGAGCCCACTTTATATTGTCGACGGTGTAATCCAGGGAAATATTGATTATTTGAGTCCAAGTGATATCGAAAATATTGATGTATTAAAAGACGCTGCTTCGGCTGCGATCTATGGTTCGCGCGGTGCAAACGGTGTTATTTTGGTAACAACCAAAAAAGGACAAAAGAACATGCGACCGGTCATCACATACGACGGATACTACGGTGTTCAGAACGTTTACAAGCTACCTGACCTGCTAAATGCTCAAGAGTATGCCAACATCATGGATGAGGCCTTGGTTAACTCAGGTAATGCTCCTCATAATTTCGCAAAGTTGGTTCCGGACTGGGACAAAATTCAGAGCGGTGAATGGGAAGGTACAAACTGGTTTAAAGAAATGATGGTCAATGATGCTCCTGTTCAAAGTCACGCTGTCGGAATTCAAGGTGGAACAGCACAATCAACATACTCGTTCGGGGTATCGTATCTAGATCAGCAAGGTATTGTCGGCAAACAATCCAACTCATTCTATAAGAGAACGAACGTGCGATTAAATACCAACCACATCCTAATAAAAGCCAATGGTCGCGATGTGCTGACATTTGGTGAAAATATCACCTTTACGAATAATAAAAGTAATGCGATCCGTCAAGGGAATATATATTGGAACGACGTCCACAATGCTCTTGTAGCAAGCCCGTTTCTTCCAATTTACGATGAAAACGGAGACTACCATAAAACAATTGAGTGGAACACTTCCGACCCCAACCCGGTCGCGATGATGGAATATCAAACGAAAAACGGAGAAAACGACAACAACCAACTGGTTAGTTCATTCTTCCTCGTGGTAGAACCGATTAAAAATCTAAAACTTCGCTCCAGCATTGGTTACAATATGTATTGGGGAAACAACCGTAGTTGGACACCACAGTACAACCTGGGGCCTCGGTATGTTACCGACAACGACCTGGTTTCTCAAGGAGCGTGGTCCGGACGTAGCTTGATCCAGGATAATACACTGACATATAGCCTCAAGCTGGACGACCACAACTTCGAAGCGATGATTGGTAACAGTATCGAAAAAACGCAGCAAGGAGTAAACCTAAGTATATCAAATAAAGGAAGCTTGTTCCAGGACTGGGAACATGCCTATATCGACAATACCCCTGAAGCTTCAACCAGCAACACTTCGATTGGTGGTCGTGACGATTTTGGCTGGTCAATGATGTCCTATTTTGGCCGTGTAAGCTATAACTTCAAAGAAACGCTGCTGTTCTCTGCAATGTTACGCGGTGATGCTTCTTCACGCTTTCCTAAAAACAACCGCTGGGGTTATTTCCCCTCTGTATCTGCAGGTTATGTCTTAAGTAACGCCCCGTTCATGTCGAGCACATCCGATATCATCGATTTCTTTAAAATTCGTGCGAGTTGGGGGCAAGTTGGAAATGAACGCATCCAATCGTTCCTGTATTCTTCAACAATGGGATACCTGGATAGTAATAATAATTTCTACAACTGGTCCTACGGATTCGGATCCGACAAAACAACCCGCTCCATTGGTTCAAAACCTGCTCGTATTCCAAATCCGGATATTGGCTGGGAAACTTCAGAGCAGCTGAATATTGGTTTCGATGCCAATTTTTTACAATCTCGTTTAGGCGTAAATTTCGACTGGTATAAAAAAGATACGAAAGACTGGTTAGTTGAAACACCGATCCCTGCACATAACGGCGGTGGAGATGGTGTCATGACAATTAACGGCGGACAAGTAACAAACAAGGGGATTGAAATCGCATTAAGCTGGAATGATCAAGTAGGTGACTTCCATTATGGTGCAAGCGTTTCACTCTCTCACAATAAAAATGAGGTAACCGCAATTGCAAACTCTGAAGGAATCGTTCACGGGCCAAGTAACGTACTAAGCCAAGGAACAGGAGAAATCTTCAGAGCCCAGGTTGGCTACCCTATCGGTTATTTCTGGGGATACAAAACTGACGGTGTAATCCAAAATACAGAAGAAGCAAATTCGTGGGTCGGACCTGACGGTTCAAAATATTTCGACGATCAACAACCTGGAGACTTACGCTGGGTGGACCAAAATAACGACGGTGTGATCAACGAACTTGATAAAGTTATGATTGGAGATCCTAATCCGGATTATATCCTGGGTATTCAACTAAATGCTGAATTTAAGGGATTCTACATCAATACAACCTTGAACGGTGCTTTTGGGCAACAAATTGCAAAATCGTATCGCTCGTTTGCCGACAGTTACAAAAATAACTATACAACCGATGTATTTCTGCGTTGGCATGGTGAAGGAACTTCCAATAAATATCCAAGATTATTATCCTCACCACACCGTAACACGCAAAACTTATCTGATCTGTATATTCAAAACGGTGATTACATGCGGATCAGTAACTTGACAATTGGCTACGACCTTAAGAAACTGGTTAATAAAATGTTCTTAAGTGAAGCTCGAATTTATTTAACTGCGAAGAACCTTTATACATTCACCGGGTACGACGGTATGGACCCGGAAATTGGATACGGTTACGATACTAGCTGGGCATCCGGAATTGATTTGGGTCTTTACCCATCTGCAAGAACTTATCTGATTGGTGTAAGCCTGAAGTTTTAATTCAAAACATGAACGATAATGAAAAGATTAATCTATATAGCATTGTTCGCCATTCTGGCAGTTTTATCCGGATGCGGCGACAACTTTCTCGATCAAAAGAACTTATTTGAAAAAGACCTGGAAAATTACTACCAAAACCCAACCGACGTCAATGAAGCATTAATTGGCGCATATTCTTGTCTGGCTGTTGACGGAGGTGGAAACCACCCATTAATGATGGCCAACTTACTAAGCGACGACTGCTTTAGCGGAGGTGGTACAAATGACATTGAAGTGGGTGGAACCGATAAATTTGAGAACCCACATGAAGATTTGTACCTGGAATTTTACAAAAGAAATTATGAGGGAATCTTTATTCTCAATAGTTTGTTAGAGCACTTCGACCAAGCTACCTATGACGACGCAGAGGCCAGAAGACAAGCTCGTGGAGAAGCTCATTTTTTAAGAGGAATGTTCTATTTCCGACTGGCGAAATTCTTTGGAGAAGTGCCGCTGGATATGTCTTCAACTCTAGAGTATTTGCCCAAAGCATCTGCTGATGAAATTTATGCTCAAATTGCCAGCGATTTAAAATTAGCGATCGACAGCATGACAGCTGAACCGTACACCAATTTTGAATCAGGCCGTGCAACCAAGTGGGCAGCCGAGGCAATGATGGGACGGGTATTCTTGTTCTACACCGGCTTCTATCAGAAAACTGATCTACCGACAGTCGAAGGAACTGCTATAACTCAGGCAAACGTTGTTAGCTGGTTGGAAGATTGCATCGCCAACAGCGGACACATTTTACTACCAAAATATGCCAGCATATGGCCATTTTCCTACCTCAGTGACGATGGACATGATGACGGATATGCCTATGCCGAAGATGTAACCTGGGCCGGTGACGGATGTGCCGAAACAGTTTTTGCTGTGAAATATACCAACCAGGGAGATTGGGGAAATACAGGCCGCTTAGCCTATGCCAACGAATTTGTTTTATATACAAGTCCTCGCGCCTACGACTATCCTCCGTTTGGTTATGGATGGGGTATCGGGTCTGTGAATCCGGATCTTCTTGACAGTTTCGAAGCCAATGATCCACGTAAAACATCGACCATCATCAACAACGAAGATCCAAACGAACCAACTTATGGTGATGCCTACAATTGGGCAGGCTGGAACTGTCGTGACGAAACGGGGCTATGGAATAAGAAATACTCAGCAATTATTCGCGATGTTGACGGAGACGGCACATATACAGGCATGTATTATGACTTGTATGGTGGTACAAACAACATGCAACTTTGGAATATGCAGGATGATATTATTCTTCGTTTTTCTGATGTTCTTCTAATGGCTGCCGAATTAGGAAGCAATTCACAAGACTATCTTGACCAAGTAAGAGATCGCGTGGGATTACCTTCTGTTACGTATTCATTATCAGCTTTAAAAGCTGAACGTCGCCATGAGTTTGCATTGGAAGGTATTCGTTGGTTCGATTTGTTACGTTGGGGAGACGCAGAAACAGCAATCAATGCCAGCAACGGCATTCCGGTGAAAACAGACAATGTCAATACAACCTACAAAATCACTTATGACGCCAACCGGGTATTCCTGCCCCTTCCCGAGTCTCAAATCCGGGTGTCCCAGGGAAACCTTGTGCAAAATCCGGGATGGGAATAATAAAACTGTCATGCATGAAAAATAGTTTATCACTGTTTTGTATGTTAAAACCTAAAAATTAAGTCAATGATGAAAAACAAAATATTATACCTGGTAGTAGCAGTCATGTTGTTTGCATCCTGCGACCCCATCGAAGAACGACACGATGCCGGCGAAGTTCTCACTGAGTCGGAATTACAAAGTTACATGGATGTCACTGTGAACGGCAATGTCGCGACCTGCACAAACAACGCTCCCGGCGTTATTTCCTTCTGGAAAACGGATTTTGGGCAACAGTCGAACGAGAACTCTGTTGACTTCTATATTCCTGTAGCTAAAACTTATACAGCAACGCTTACTGCATATTGTGCCGGCGGCCCCGTTACGGCAACCAAAGAATTTACAATTACTGAAAACGACCCGGAGTATTTCGCTGACCCATTCTGGAATATGCTCACAAATGGAACCGATGGAAAATCCTGGGTTTGGGCTACTGATATTCCCGGTGGAAAAATCTGGGGTAACGGTGGTTACCTGGCCAGTTTAAAACCGGAATGGTGGGCACTGGGAATAGACGATATTCCAGGACAAGGTGGATCCGCTACTGACGAAATAACTTTCGACCTAAACGAAGGCTTGAACTTTACCGTTACAGGAATGAACGCAGAAGCTCCTGTTCCCGGCAACGGAACCGGGACCTTCAACATGGACTTGGGAGACGCCAATCATTTGATGAACTCCGATGGTTCAGCCGTGTGGTCGTACGGTAAAATAACATTTACAAACCACACGATTCCTTTGGGATTCGAACCAAACAGTTCCGGACATCCATTACATTATAAATTCGATATTCTGAAGTTGACGGAAGACGAACTACAACTTGCCTTCCCCGAACCTGGCGTTAACTACGCTTGGGGAACGGCATGGTTTTATATGTTTAAACGTAAAGGTTATTCCTACTAATTAGGTTTCAATTAAGGAGAGACCACCCTACCCGGTGGTCTCTTTTTCAATATCCATGTTTCGCAGATCATCACAAACGCTTATGAAATATCTGTTTCTCCTTTTCATCCTATTAACAGCCTGCCAACAACCTGACAGCTTTATCATCCACGGACAAATGCCCGATTCGACTTTCGATGGAGAATGGATCTACCTTGTACCAATGTTTGACGCAACAGTTGACCAGGTTGATTCATGTGCGATCAAAGACGGCGAGTTTCAGTTAGAGGGAAGTGCTGATCCAAACGATGTCTTTATTGTAAGGATGAGACCAGCACTTCGACTAAAAATACAGGAGACACTGGTCGTGAAAGAAAAAGGTGATATCTGGATGCAGTTGGGAGAAAACAGCTTGGTTACTGGTACTGCAACAAACGATTCTATACAGCAATGGAAAAAACGTAAGCTTAAGATGGATGAACAAACTTACAAGCTCCAGCTCGAAAAAAGATCACTCCCCGACAGCTTACAAAACAAGATGCAGCTCCAAATTGACTCCATCGTTGAAACTGTGCGGAACTTCCATCTGCAAACAGCCATCAACAACAAAGACAATGCACTCGGAAAGATGCTTTCCAAATTGATCAGCCAAACTCAACAAACCGAAACCAACAAAAACTGAATCATTTTTAAAGCGAAGAATCGAAATCCATGAATCTAAAATCAATTCTTCTCGCTATAAGTTGCTGTTGCCTGGTAAGCTTCAGTGTTTCGCAAACCCCGATAGAGAAACACGGGCAGCTAAAAGTTGAGAGCGGCCAGGTTGTCGATCAACACGGCATAGCGCCGCAATTGCGTGGTCTAAGCTTTTCCTGGAGTATATGGAAAGGGCAGAAATATTACAACACCGATGTTGTTGATTGGATCTGCTCTGATTTTAAAGTTAGCCTGATCCGCGTGTCAATGGGTGTGGAACCGAAGGGCGGTTATCTTGACAAGCCGGAATTTCAGCAAAAACTGGTTACAACAGTAATCGATCGTGCCATCCAAAACGGCGTTTATGTGCTTATCGACTGGCACGATCACCATGCAGAGAAACATGTAGAAGCGTCGAAGGCTTTCTTTGCCCAAATGGCTCAAAAGTATGCAGGCAATCCACAGGTGATCTACGAAATCTTCAACGAACCCGATCACCAAAGCTGGTCAGTCGTAAAAGACTATGCCCTTCAGGTGATTTCAGTTATTCGGCAATACGATCAAGACAACCTGATTGTTGTTGGAAGTCCTCGCTGGGATCAGAACGTTGACGAAGCAGCCGACGACCCGATTACCGGATATCAAAATATATGCTATTCCTTTCATTTTTATGCGTCGGATAACCGCCACCAGGAACCGCTGCGCCAAAAGGCTAACTATGCCCTGGCAAAAGGATTACCGCTGTTTGTGACTGAATGGGGTGTTGGTGAAGCCGATGGCGACGGAAGATTCGACTTAGAACTTACAAAAAAATGGATGAACTGGATGGAAAACAACAAACTAAGCTGGGTCTGCTGGAATATTACCGATAAAAAAGAAACCACTGCTTTTATGAAGCCCGGAGCAAATATTAAGGGTAGGTGGAGCGAGAAGAAACTAACTCCAAACGGTCTTTACCTACGCAAACTATTGAATAAGCTAAATGACTAACATATAGCACATGCAAAAAAAAGCGGGGTTGAAATTATCAACTCCGCTTTTGTATTTTGATTGGTTCTTATTTGCGAATAATCACCATGGTTGCACCATAGCCATACTCCTGAAAGCTGGCATCCTGATTCGGATACTTCTTATATTTCGAGGATAGTTCGCGGCGTACTTCCTGCTTCAGTACCCCGTTGCCCAAACCGTGAATAAACACGACCTTCTTCACAACGTTCGACGAAATGGCTTCTTCCATCTTCTCGCGGAAAGTCTTCATCTGCAAATCCAGCATATCTTTATTCGACAGGCCCGCGGTATCATCAATCAACTCGTGAATGTGTAAATCTACCTCCAACAGTTCCGGCAACTCAACCTTCACCTGTTTCTTTGGGCGGGCAGGCTCTTTTTCCCGTTCAGCCTTCTTCAGATCCTTGTTAGTGAGATCCTTCATGGCCTTCTCCATATCCGATTCATTCAACTTATACAGCATCGCTTTACCGCTGAAGAAATCATTCTCCTTAAAGCTTCCCGACTTGTAAAATTTCACCGGGTTAATCGTAATACGTTTCCGAAGTGGCTTCTCCAACTTGGCCGACTTGTCCTTGTAAAACATCAGCTGAAAACCAAATGCTGGCAGCTCTGCAATATCAGCTTGCGACAAGGTTTCGAGCAACAACTTGGTATTCGGTTCCAATTTCCCGGCTTCCTGCGTTACATATTGCTCGTTGCTGTAATGACTGAAATGATATAGAATGAAGAAGTTACTATCATTTACGAGGTAAACCTTCGTTTGACCGTCCAGCGGATTACGGGCATTCTCGGGCAAAAATGCCAGGTAAAACTTCGGCTCATCATTTCCCCGGATAATGGTAATCGGTTCCTCCACTTTCGGCTTACGCTGTTCTTCAGCTTTGGGCTTTTGCGTTCCCCTGCGAATAAAATCGCTCACATCCGGCTTTTTATCGCTGTTGGTCACTCCTTCCTGATCGATCTCATCCATAATAATTTCCGAAGTCAGAACAGGTATTTCAAAACCATCTTCGTTCTCCACATGAACCATATTCTTGCCGACAATTTTAGTGATGATTCCACCACCAACGTCGTTCATAAATTTAACCCGATCTCCTATTTGATACATAGTTTTCTATTTTGACACAAAAGTAACAAAAGGAAGTTTCTAGTTCTAAGTTTTAAGATTCAAGTTTCATATTCTAAGTTCTAATAAGTTCCAAAATCCGGCAATCCAATAATTTCATTTTTTGTAATTTTGCCGCCCATGAACAAGCTTAAAACAGAAACAACGGTATTTGATCTCAGTGCACAGGCCCTGAATTACGAGTTACCCGACGAACGAATTGCCAAATATCCCTTGCCCCAACGGGATCAATCCAAGCTGCTGATTTGGAAAGGCGGCGATATCATCGATTCGCAATTCCAGACACTCCCCGACTTTTTGCCGGAAGACAGCTTGCTGATCTTCAACAATACAAAGGTAATACGGGCGCGTTTGTTGTTTCAGAAAGCAACCGGAGCCAACATCGAGATTTTCTGCCTCGACCCGCTTGTGCCGGCTGACTACCAGATTGCTTTTCAGCAAACCGAAAGCTGTAGCTGGAACTGCATGGTGGGCAACCTGAAGAAATGGAAAACTGAAGTGTTGGTGAAAGAAATTCAGATAAACGGAAAAACAGTTGCTTTTAAAGCCGAAAAGATCAACCAAATTGATGGATCAGTACAGGTGAAGTTTAGCTGGGATTATCCCGGGGCTGACTTTGCCAGCTTGATTGAAGCTGCCGGTATTCTGCCTATTCCACCTTACCTGCATCGCGAAACCGAAGCAAGTGATTTGGAACGTTACCAAACCATTTACTCCAAAATAAAAGGATCGGTAGCTGCTCCAACAGCAGGACTGCACTTTACCGACGCCGTATTTGAAAGGCTGAAAGCCAAACGAATTGATTGCGACGAGGTAACCCTGCACGTGGGGGCAGGAACCTTTAAGCAGGTGAAAGCAGAGACGATTGGTGAACACGAGATGCACGCCGAGCAAATCATCGTTCGCCGGGCACTGGTTGAAAAGCTGCTCGCCCACCAAGGTAAGCTGGTTGCGGTTGGCACAACTTCCATCCGCACCCTGGAAAGC
Source organism: Mangrovibacterium sp. (assembly GCF_059905295.1). Taxonomy (NCBI): domain Bacteria; kingdom Pseudomonadati; phylum Bacteroidota; class Bacteroidia; order Marinilabiliales; family Prolixibacteraceae; genus Mangrovibacterium; species Mangrovibacterium sp. Next base: position 2,846 of record NZ_JBZQJF010000092.1, on the reverse strand, counting down.
TTATACTGGTTGGGCGTGAAACTACTGCAAAAACCCGACAGTGCCCTCAACGAACTCGACATTGAGCAATGGCTACCATACGAAACAGAAAAGGCCTACACCAAACAGGAGTCCCTTGAAGCTATTCTGGCTTATATGGATCAACACCAACTGCCAACCATTGGTGTACACACCAAAATTATTATTGTCCCAGGCTACCGGTTTCGGATTGTGGAAGGCATGATCACCAATTTTCACCAACCACAAAGTACCTTGCTATTACTCATCTCGGCCTTTATTGGTGACGACTGGCAACGGGTGTACGAACATGCCTTGAACAATGATTACCGATTCCTGAGCTATGGCGATAGTAATTTGTATCTGAAGGACTAGCTTGTTGTTTAACCTCGTGATGCAATAATGCATTACATCAAGGGATCCGATCTTTCAGAAAGATCGGATCCCTACGAACCCCTAACTAAAAATATTGTCATCGCCATCATTAGTTGCCCGGCTGCCGTTGAAACACATTGGTATCGTAATCATTGGGTCTTTGCATTCAATTGACGACATAAAAAAAGGGGCATTACAGCCCCTCTTCCATATCGTTTTGTGTCGACTTAGTTCGACGCAGCACCTTCAACAATCACCTTATAAAAGTATCCGGCACCAAAATCTTTATCAACGGCAACGGTTCCTTTCATGGTTACGGTGTCGCCAACGGCAACATCTTCATTCGTTGTTAAAGTCAGGTCATATTGGTCATCAGCACCGGTACCATCCTGAATGTGTACCCAGTTGCGGTTCATAATGCCTTTGTTGACTTTCACCACCTTCCCGCGTACAGTTACTTCCTTACCGGCATAATCAGCTTTATTACCAAACAGCTCAGCAACGGTAATACCCCCTTCGGCCGGTTCAACTTTAATGTTCTCATCCTGAGCAATCACTTTACGTCCCATCTCTCCGTGCGGACTAGCCATTGCCGGTTTGTTCGATGTACCCAGGTCTTCAACAAAAAATACGCTTGCAAAAACCGTATCCAGGTCATTACTCTTGAAATCTTTCATTTCCATCGATTTGCTAAAGTAATAAGTCTGGCCTGGTGCGGGAGTCATCTTATTCACAGCAATCCAGTACTGCTGGTCTCCTTCGTTCACCTGCAAATAGGTATACGCACTGGCCTGCAAAGCTTTATCTACCGTTACAGCATGCATCATCGAGCTGGTGTCGATTGGCTCAACAGCCTTCTTTTTCTTTTTCACACAGGAAGTCATTAAAACAACTCCTAAGATCATCACAACAAAAAGTCTCATGGTAAATTTGTTATTTATTTTATTCATAATGTAGATTCAATGTCCTCCTGAAAGTTAATCAAAGATTTTAAATAAAGAATACATTTAAAAACGCTTCGTCAAATTGATATATATCCGGTTATAATTATCTACTTTCTCAAAGACAGACTCCCAATTAACTGCAACGGAAAACTTACGCGTGATTCGCCAGCTAAAATCCAGTTCTCCGGCATGTTGCAGCAAAGAATTATCAACGCCGTTAAATTGGTAATCGATATAGCGATATCCTAAAGAGGTCGAAAATTTTCCATCCCATAAATCCTTATAAATACGCATTCCATAAACAGATCCGTCCACATAAACTGTTTTCAACCTGTTGGCAGACAAGGTAAGGGTAGCTTCGATATCCGGAATTTGGTTAATGGATAGAAAACCGCGATATGACGTAGATGCTTTAGGATCAGTATTGCGCTTCCGGTAAGTCGAGTTCACTCCAACGGTAATTAAGGGAATCGGTCGGTAATTGACGCGAAATTGAACACCTTGACGGGTAGCTTCATCCATTAACTGGTCGACCAGGCTTTTAAACGTCTCGTAGTAAATCACGTTTTTGCGATTATCATACGATGCATCGGTCCATAGCTGCCGGTTAATCCGGTACCGTAGTAAAACGTAAAAACTGGTCAGGCTGGTCGTGCTTTTCCCCTGTCCGTTTTCAGTTTTATACAAATCAATTTCGCTGGATAGGAAAAGGAACAAATGTTTGAGCAAGGAATTTCGATGCTGAAAATAGAGAAAGCGACGGTCGGTTTTCCCATTATTGGTTTGGTTAAAGAAAGCAAGGGAACTTAGAACTGAACCATTTACCCCTTTCGCCTGATGGGCAGCATACACACCGTATTCCAGTAAATCGGAATTAAAGCCATAGTCGAAATAATCGGGCCGAAAACCAACTACTGCACCAAAGCGAAAGTTCTTCACTCCGGTTTCATATTGAAGGCCGTCAATAGCTCCAATATTCGACAGATTAGGATTAATCTTTCTTCCAAGCCAAATATCAGACTGATTACCGACCTGGTACCGAACAGCCAAACTGTAAATTTTCAGCGCATTAAATAAATTATCCTTCACGGATGCCCAATCAGAGGTCAAATAACTGAAGTTAGTGTAGATTTCGGCAGAAAAGCGACTATTGCTGATATTATTAGCCTGTAAGGACAAACTGTAGCGCATCCGGTGACTATCTGAAGAGGTGGCATTCGAAAAGGCTGAATAAGAGGAAGCCGCTATTCGTCCACGTATTTTTTGTTTGAATGCAAGCTCCGGACTTGGCAATTCCGTACTATCAGAGACTGCCTCTGTTGCTTCTTCCTTCGTTTCTGCAATCGTAGTTTCGTCCTTTCGCAGCCTTGACTTTGCCCGTTGGGAACGACCAATGACTTCCTGCCCCAACGATACAACCATATCAGGAAATGGTTTTCCAATAACAGAATAACTCGACTTTGATTCAATCAGCATCAAAGGAGCCAAGCTGTCTCCATTCCGGATAAAAATAGTATCGCCAACCAACAA
>NZ_JBZQJF010000091.1:0-11291 GCF_059905295.1 Mangrovibacterium sp. | reverse complement strand
CCAGTGCTGTACTTGTTACATGGTGCAGGTGGTGATGAAGATGCCTGGAGCACAATGGGGCGTGCCCGTCAGATTCTGGATAACCTGATTGAAAAGGGACTTGCCGTACCTATGATTTGCGTGATGCCCAACGGTAATCCAAATCAAATGGCCGCAAAACCCACCCAACTGCCCGAAAGCGATTTAGATTTTAGAGATCCTTCCAACAAGAATTTGTATGTAAACAGCTTGGTGAAAGACATCGTTCCCTACATCGAAAAGAATTACAGGGTAATTGCAGATCCAGACCACCGAGCTATTTCAGGCCTTTCAATGGGGGGGGGACATACTATCGCAGCAGCCAATGAGTACCCGGGAACCTTTCAGTACATCTGTCCCCTAAGTATGGGCTTGTGGGGAGAACAACCCGATATTGATCAAAAGCTTCAAGGACTTAAAAATGCTGGTTACAAACTTTATTGGTTGGCTTGCGGTAAATCTGATTTTGTTTGGGAAAGTGCCAAAAAACTGGATGCCAAATTAACAGAAAACGGATTGGTGCATACCTTTTTTGTTACCGAAGGTGGTCATACCTGGGCTAATTGGAGAGTTTATCTGAATAATTTCGCTCCTCTCTTATTTAAATAATCGAGGCTGATTTTGTTCTCCTGAACCGAATTTGTTAAGGCCGGAAATTAATCTATCAACTACAACACATCAAGTAGACATGTAAGAACCGGTTGTACAACATATTGGTGATGTCATATTAAAAAATTATCATTGTGTCAACGAGACATAAAACTTAAACTATAAATTCAGCTTATGAAAAACCAATTTAAAAAGACAAGCTTTATTTCTAAGGTTTGTTTATTCAGCTTAACTTTGGGAGTATTTGGTTGCAGCTCGCAACCTAAGCAACCCAGCGATGAAGAAGTGATCAAAAATACAATCGCAAAAATGACATTGGATCAAAAAGCAGAGGTGCTCATCGGTACTGGTATGTTTATGGATCTGCCGGACTCCATTATGAAAAAATTTGGTGGTGGTCAGGATAATGGGATGGACTCAAGCTATAATAACATGGTTAAGCACATCCGCACCTATTTGCCCGGAGCTGCCGGGAATTCGGCAGAGTTTCCGGAATTGGGAATTAGCTCCCAGGTACTAACTGACGGACCTGCCGGATTGCGAATTCAACCAAAACGTAAAGGAGAAGACCGAACTTATTACTGTACTGCTTTTCCGATTGCTACAGTGCTCGCCTCTAGCTGGGATACCGATTTGGTTTATAAAGTTGGTGAAGCTATGGGGAACGAAGTACTGGAATACGGTTCTGATGTTTTGTTGGCTCCGGGTATGAATATTCAACGCGACCCTTTGTGTGGTCGTAACTTCGAATATTATTCAGAAGATCCGCTGGTGACAGGTAAAATGGCTGCTGCCATGGTCAAAGGGATTCAATCAAATGGCGTTGGAACATCGGTTAAGCACTTCGTGGCCAATAACCAGGAAACAAACCGAATGTCAGTAAATACAATTGTTAGCCAGCGTGCCTTACGTGAGATTTACCTGAAAGGCTTCGAGATTGCAGTGAAAGATGCTCAGCCCTGGACGGTCATGTCTTCCTATAACAAACTAAATGGGACTTATACTTCAGAGAATCATGGCCTGCTGACTGATGTTTTGCGGAACGACTGGGGCTTTAAAGGTTATGTAATGACAGACTGGGGTGGTGGTAGCGATGTTGTTGCCCAAATGAAAGCCGGAAACGATATGATTCAACCAGGACAGCCAAAGCAAATTCAGGAATTGATTAATGCTGTTAATGAGGGGGCCATCGACGAGTCTGTTCTGGATAAAAACCTGAGCCATATTTTCGGTATTATGCTGAAAACGCCGAAATATAAGAAATATGACTATTCTTCAAATCCGGATTTGAAAGCGCATGCTGAAGTAACCCGTCAGGCGGCTACCGATGGTATGGTTTTACTTGAAAACCGTGATCAGGCTTTACCAATTGCTGCTGATGTGAAAAAAGTAGCTGCTTTTGGAAACACTTCATACGATTTTATCGCTGGAGGTACTGGTAGTGGCGACGTGAACGAAGCCTACACAATCTCCCTGTTGGAAGGTTTGGAAAATGGTGGATATGCAACTGATGCTGAATTGACTGAAATCTATCAAAAATATATTGAAGCAGAACGTGCAAAGGGTGTTAAAACCGACAACTGGCTGGCTGCAATGATGCATGGTAAAATCCCGGTTACAGAAATGCCTTTATCGAAAGCCTTGGCCAAGAAAATGGCTGCTGAAAACGATATGGCTTTAATCACTATCGGAAGAAACTCCGGAGAAGGTGGCGATCGTAAACCTGTTGCTGGTGACTTCTACTTGACAGATACTGAGAAAGCTTTGATCAAGGACGTTACTGAGGCTTTCCATGCCAAGGGTAAAAAGACCATTGTCGTGTTGAACATTGGAGGTGCTATTGAAACAGCAAGTTGGGCCAAGATTCCCGATGCAGTTTTATTGGCATGGCAACCCGGTCAGGAAGCTGGAAACTCTGTGGTTGATGTGCTTTCGGGTAAGGTGAACCCATCCGGTAAACTAGCTGTTTCATTCCCGGTTTCCTACGACGATGCTCCTTCTTCAAAAACATTCCCTGGACATGAAATTAAATCGGACAATGTGGATAATGCAGCCGACTTATCAGGTTTCTCCTTCATGAAACGTACACCTTGGGAAGTGGTTTATGATGAGGATATCTATGTTGGTTACCGTTACTACAATACCTTTAATGTTCCTGTAGCTTATGAGTTTGGTTACGGATTATCGTACACTAGTTTTGAATTCAGTAACTTACAGTTGAGTTCAGCCAATTTCGAAGGTGAATTAACAGTATCTGTGGATGTGAAAAACACAGGTGCCGTTGCTGGTCGCGAAGTGGTTCAGGTTTATGCATCTGCACCTCAGGTTAAGCTGGAGAAACCGGAAGAAGAATTGGTAGCATTTGGAAAAACCAAGCTACTGAATCCGGGTGAATCAGCAACATTGAGCTTTACAATCAAAGCAACTGATCTGGCCTCATTCGACGAAGCTACTTCAAGTTGGCTTGTTGAAGCTGGAAACTATAAAATTAAGGTAGGAGCATCTTCAACAAAAATTACCCAAACGGCCGACTTTAATGTGGCCAGTGATATCGATGCGGGAAACGTAAGTAATGTGCTTGCCCCTGAAGTATCAATTGACAAGTTAAGCCAAAAATAGGTTTTTCGTTTGTAGATAATTCTTGATCTCCGCTCCTCTTCAGGGGCGGGGATCATTGCTAAACTTGTATTTTTCCTTTCCACCTAAACCCAAAATTAACCTAAACCATGAAGAAGTACGACTATCTCTTTTTATTGGCTGCCATTCTCTTGCTGGGAAGTTGCGGCCCGAAAATTTCGACAGAGGAAAAAGACGGTTTTGTTTTGGTTTCACAAGCCAATGGCCCTAAATTGGGATATTCGCCTAATAGCGGTGTTAAACTGATAACCGAAAAAGGCTACGCCTTTAAAGATTTAAATCGTAACGGGAAGCTTGACGCTTACGAGGACTGGCGTTTGCCGGTTGATAAAAGAGCACAGGATTTGGCTTCTCAGATGACCGTTGAGCAAATTGCCGGCCTGATGCTTTACAGCGCCCATCAAGCAATTCCTGCACGAGGAACCGGCTTTTTTGGTGGAACCTACGGAGGCAAATCATTCGAAGAGAGCGGTGCACAAGCCAGCGATCTGTCCGATGCTCAATTGAAATTCCTGAAGGATGATAACCTTCGGCATGTGCTGATTACTTCGGTCGAGAGTCCGGCTGTGGCAGCACAGTGGAATAATAACGCACAGGCTTATGTTGAAGGTTTTAGCCTGGGAGTGCCCATAAACACGAGTTCCGATCCTCGTCATGGCACCGACTCATATGCTGAGTATAATGCCGGGGCAGGAGGCAAAATTTCCATGTGGCCAAGTACTTTGGGGTTGGCTGCTTCTTTCGATCCGAAACTGATGCAACAGTTTGGTGAGATTGCGGCTTCGGAATACCGGGCTTTGGGAATAACAACAGCCCTGTCTCCCCAAATTGATTTGTCAACCGAACCTCGATGGAGTCGTTTCGATGGAACGATGGGAGAAGATCCGGATCTGGCAACCGATATGGCTCGTGCTTATGTTGATGGTATGCAAACTTCAGCAGGAGAAAAAGAAATTGCCGACGGTTGGGGCTATGGTAGTGTAAATGCGATGGTAAAACACTGGCCTGGTGGTGGCCCCGAAGAAGGTGGCCGCGATGCGCATTTTGGTTATGGCGCTTATGCCGTTTATCCTGGTAATAACCTGGCTGATCATTTGAAGCCTTTCACCGAAGGAGCCTTCAAGCTAAACGGTAAAACTTCGAAAGCAGCGGCAGTAATGCCTTACTACACCATTTCGTGGCAACGCGATACGGTTAATGGCGAGGAAGTGGGAAATAGCTACAACAAGTATCTGATTACCGATTTACTGCGTGAAAAATATGGCTTTGATGGCGTGGTGTGTACCGATTGGATGATTACTAAAGATACCCATAGCGTAGGGACGTTTGAAGGGAAATGTTGGGGTGTGGAGACATTAAGCGAGGCTGAACGTCACTTTAAAGCTTTGGAAGCTGGTGTTGATCAATTTGGCGGTAATAATGTTATGGAACCGGTTATTGCAGCCTATCAAATGGGAGTTGCCAAATATGGCGAACCTGCCATGCGGGCACGTTTTGAGCGCTCGGCTGTTCGATTGCTTCGAAATATCTTCCGCGTTGGTTTGTTTGAAAATCCGTATCTCGATGTTGAACAGACGAAGCAGATTGTTGGTAATCCCGACTACATGAAAGCAGGTTACGAAGCTCAGTTGCGGACAATCATTTTGTTGAAAAATCATCAACAGACTCTGCCGATAAAGCAACGGCTGAAAGTCTATATTCCGGAAAGAATTGTTCCTGCCAGCAAAAACTGGTTTGGTATCGTGGTTCCCGAGAAGCACGAGATTCCGTTTAACCTTGAGGTTGTCAAACATTATTTTGATGTGGTAGCATCTCCGGATGAGGCTGACTTTGCTCTGGTGGGCGTGAAAAACCCCGATGGAGGTGTAGGCTACGATGAGCAAGACCTTGAAAAGGGGGGTAATGGCTATGTGCCAATTAGTCTGCAATACAGTCCTTACAAAGCAGTCGATGCTCGCGAAACAAGTTTGGCAGGCGGCAGTCCTTTTGAGAATTTTACCAACCGAAGCTATAAAGGCAAAACGGTTAAAACGAGCAATAGTGGCGATATGGATTTGGTCCTAAAAACGAAGAAGGAGATGGGCGGTAAGCCGGTGATTGTTGTGGCACATGTAACCAAACCAATGGTTTTCTCTGAAATCGAACCAGCCGCTTCTGCTATATTGGTTCATATGGGAGTGCAGGATCAGGCTCTTATGGAGATTATTTCAGGAGCAGTTGAGCCCTCTGCCTTACTACCGTTTCAAATGCCTGCCAATATGAAAACCGTGGAAGAACAAGATGAAGATGTTCCCAGGGATATGACTCCTTATACTGACTCGGATGGAAATCAGTACGACTTTGCTTTTGGTTTAAACTGGCAGGGTCCCATTGATGATTCGCGGGTAAGTACTTATAAATAATTCACTTCTTAACAATTTTCTTTTCAGCGGAGCACCTGCGTGGTGCTTCGTCTGGAAAGCTATTGCCTAAACCTGAATGAAGAAATTCTACCTGCTATTTTTTTTATTTGTTTGTTTATTTGTTACTTCTGCTTATAGTCAGGGGCTTTCATTTGAACTTACCAGCCTGGAAGATTCGTGGTATGTGAGCAATGCTTTTGTAACTTCCGTTCCGCATAGTTCAGCACTGAGCTTTATGTCTGTTAATTTGCTATCGGCAGATTACCTTGGTGACGAAGAAGTTCGCTTATTGTCCATGAGTAATATTGCCTGGAGTGTAGCCGAATCGTTTAAACCGATACTTGGTTTAATTTATGCTACAGGTGGGAAACCTCAGGCAATGCTTGGTGTTCAGACCGCCTATGTAGGACAAAAATTTAGTGCGAGTTTTTCCCCGTCCTTCTCACCGGGACAAGAAGCTGATTTTAAAATATTGACTGGTATCCAGTTCCTTGCTGAATTGAGACGGGACTTGAGTTTTATAGTGCGTTTAAGAACCTTATCATCAGTTGATTTCAAGGAACATAAATTCTCATCTATGCGCTTCAGAATTGGCTTTAAAAGAAAACGTTATGAACTTGGGTTTGCAGACGATTTTTCACTAATCGGAAATATTTGCGAAGCTTTCAATCACCTTGGACTCTATTTTCAGTATAAACTTTTGTAATTTTATACAAGCTGTAAGTTAATTTTAAAGTTTACAGTTCGTTTTCTGGTTCGTGTCCGTTTTTACGATTCTCATTTTTGCTATCATTGTGCAGCAAGAATTGGCAGTTGCAGTGAAGCAGCTGAAATTAGTGAAGTTGAAACTTTGAAATAAAAACCACCATGACTTATTGTATCGGCATCAAATTGAAGGCAGGCCTTGTGGCGTTAAGTGATACCCGGATTACTTCGGGAAACGAAACAACCAGCGCCCGTAAGTATAAAGTTTATGAACAAGGTGATCAGCATATCTTTTTGATGACCTCCGGCTTACGTTCAGTGCGCGATAAGACGCTGACTTATTTTCAGGAGAGCTTAAATGATAAGCTTGACAATTTCAATAAGCTATATGAAGTGGTCAATGCTTTGGGCGATCAAATTAAACGGGTTGCCAATGAAGATAAGCGAACACTGGCAGAAAGTGGTTTAGATTTCAGCATTAATACCATTGTTGGTGGTAAGTTGATCGGTGATGACGAACACAAACTTTATATGTTGTATCCGCAAGGCAACTGGATTGAAATAGGCGAAGGAACACCATTCTGTATTATTGGCAATTCCGGATACGGAACGCCAATTCTGCGCCGTACGATTACACCGGCTTCAAGTCTTCGGTTTGCTTTAACCGCTGCCTTTTTATCCTTCGATTCCACCCGGGTTTCGGCCAACGATGTGGGTTACCCGATTGATGTGATGATTTACGACAAAGAGAGTCCAAAGATTAAGGTTAAACGATTTGTTGAAAGTGAATTGCAGTACATTTCTAAAATGTGGGGCGAAATGTTGACCCAATCGGTTAATAAAGTTCCGGAAGACTGGGTTGACAGTATTCTTTCTGAATAAATGAAAACAAAATCCCGAAGATAAGGCTTCCCGTTGAGGAAGCTTTTTTTGAAAGTCTTTTCCGAGTTTCAAGGCAACCCGACAACTTCAGATAATAATGACAATCTGATGTCCGAAAAACTTTTCACTTTCATCCCTGTTGGAGATTCCCCGGAACCAGGTCTGTTTTTTGTTTTTACTCCCCTCCTTGTCCCGGTTTACCACCCTACGCATCAGTGATCCGTCAAAAGAGAACCCGGTTGCTGTAGTACGCGTTGGTAATCCATGCCCGGAGAATCGGTTTGCTACTCTGTTTTATTGAAAAAATGCCACATCGAATTGAACTGTTCCTTTCACATTTTTCAAAGCATCGGGGAGGAGTTCAATAGCCATACAATTAATTTCGGGAGCTTCAAATGGCATTTTAATACCAAATTTTCGGCATAGTTCGTATCCAAAGCGAGGATAATAGTGTGCGTGTCCAACAAGCACGATCGATGCATATCCGAGCTCCAGCGCTTTATTTTGTGCCGCAACGATCAATTGACTGCCGATCTTCTGGTTCTGATATTCGGGTAGGACAGATACTGGAGCTAAAACCAGGGATTTATAAGATTTTCCTTCGTCTTCAATTGTTGTCTTCGTTAGCAGAATATGTCCGACAATAGTGCCATCATCCAGACAAGCTACCAATGATAATTCTGGGACAAAATTCGCTGTTTTTCGTAACTGTTCTACGATAAATTGTTCATTATGCTCACTGACATCCATGGATGCAAAAGCAGCTTTAACAATTTCAAAAACAGTTTGATGGTCGGCCTTGGTTTCTTGTCTTATCTTTACTTTCATCGGTTTCGTGTTGAAATGAACTAGATCTAAGTTCGGAAAAATTGAGCTAAAGTTCCAATTTAAAAACGATATTCAACAACACACCTATTCTGTTGTCTTTTATTTTTTGCCCTTCTTCGTTTCCCAAATTTGTTTCAGGGTTTGGTTGGTTTCAGTACGGTATTTGAACTCTCCTTTTGAAACGCCCAACCGTTGCGACGAATAGATCCCGGAGTTGCCGCTGAAATAGTAGGCAATAAAACAGGCAATGGCATAATACAGAATGTATTCACCGCCAAACAGTTCAACACCCATCAGAGTACAAGCCATTGGCGTATTGGTAGCTCCGGCAAATACAGCGATGAACCCGATTGCTGCAAACAGGTCAACCGGATTTCCGGTGAGTGTTGCAACCGTATTTCCCAAAGTAGCTCCGATGAAAAATAAAGGTGTTACCTCGCCACCTTTAAATCCGGTACCGAGTGTTACTGCCGTAAAAATCAGCTTCCAAAACCAACTCATCAGATCCACGCCATCAGGCTTAAAGGCATTAACAAGGCTGACGCCTGTACCATCGGGCGTTGTTACGCCAATCCCCAAATAATCACGGGTGCCCAGCAGAAATGTCATGGCGATAACGACCAACCCACCAACAGCCGGAATCAGCAATTTGTGTTTGATAAACCGGTTTGCCAGGTTTTTGATTTCATGCGTGAGGTAGGCAAAAGCATTACCTGCCAGTCCAAAAAAGATACCTCCGATAATAACAAAGAAGATTAGTTTCAGGTCGAAATGCAAAAACGAAATGGAAGACTGTATATGTTCATGGAAATTGACATGATAATGGGTATGAGTGATACCGTACATCGAGCAAATGATATCGGCCATTATTGAAGCCGAAAGGGCAGGGAAGAGCGCATCATACTTAATCTTTCCAAAAGCCAGTACCTCAAGTGCAAAGATGGCTCCGGCAATAGGAGTTCCGAATACCGCACCAAAACCTGCAGCAACCCCTGAAATAAGCAGAATTCGTGTATCCTCTTTCGATAGTTTGAGTAGTTTCCCAACAAAAGCAGCCATACTACCGCCAATTTGAACGGCTGTACCTTCTCGTCCGGCCGAGCCACCAAAAAGGTGTGTTACCACAGTCGTAATTAATACAAACGGAGCCATACGTGCCGGAATACCACCACCCGGTTTGTGAATCTCATCGACCACCAAGTTGTTGCCGGCCTCTGAATTCTTTCCTTTAAACCGATAAAGTGCAACAATCGCAATCCCCGCCAGTGGAAGAAGATAAAGCAACCAACCGTATTGCCAACGGGTTTCGGTAGCCAGTTCCAGTAAAAACAGGAATATGGCAACCAGTGTTCCGGAAATAGCTGCAACCGGGAGGGTTAATAAAAACCATTTCAGCACATATTTCAGAATGTAGAACTGATCCAGGTGGCGTTTGATCTTTAGGGGCATAAGCGGTTCTTTTCAGTGAGTTTGTCCGTATATTTTTTGTTGAACCGTAAAATTACACGAATTATTCAGGTAATAATTGAATTTGCTTTTCGAAAGCAAATGGAAAGGCTGAATTAATACAAACGAAAGAATGGACCATCAGGAAAGGGGATCTATGCAGGCATAAAAAACGCGGACATAAAAGCCCGCGTCGTATTTTTATTGAATTAATTTTTGACTGTTAATCACCTAGCATTTGCATGAAGTCAGGAAATCCGCTTTCAGTCCATTCAACCACACGGGCACGTGTTGCACGGTTCGGATCTGACAGTTCATTTCCCTTAATTTCTCTGTAATCGCGATCATGGTAGATCATAATTGTCGTTTTACCATCTTCGGAAGTCGTAAATGAGTTATGTCCCGGTCCATACCTTTTTACATCTGCATTGGAGGAGAAAACAGGAGCCGGCGATTTGTTCCAGTTGTGAATATCCAGTAAGTCGGCATCTGCATCAATCCACAGTAAGCCAATGCAGTAATTGTCGTTGGTGGCGCTGGCAGAATAAGTCACAAATATTTTTCCGTTCTTTTCGATAACAGCCGGGCCTTCATTAACATTGTACTTCACCTTTTCCCAGCTAAAATCAGGCTCGCTAATAACCACTTCCGGACCGGTTAATGTCGTTGGATTTTTCATTTCAGAGAGAACCAATGCGGTTCCATGATCTTTACCACGTACATTTTGAGCCCAAATTAGATAGCGCTTACCCTTGTGTTCAAAAGTGGTGGCATCCAGTGAGAAGGTTTCCTGTTTTGTTTTAATCTGTCCTTCTTCTTTCCAAGTTCCTTTCATCGGGTCTTTGGAGTCATTTGATAAAACCCACATGCGGATGTTCCAGATTTTTTCGGCTTCACCGGCAGCAAAGTAAATGTACCATTTACCATCGATGCGGTGTAGCTCAGGAGCCCAAATGTGATGTCCCATGACACCTGTTGCATGTTTGTGCCAAAGCTCTTTCTCTTTTGCTTCTTTTAAACCATTTATCGTTTTGGCTTTTCGCATGACAATGCGGTCATATTCCGGAACGGTTGCAATTAGGTAGTAGGTGCCATCGTCTGCTTTATATACCCAGGGATCGGCCCGTTTTTCGGCAATCGGATTATTAAAATGAAGGGATTGCGCAAAGCTAATTTCTGTTACTAAAAGTGCAATTGCTGCGAGTGTAATAATTCGTAGTAGTTTCATTCTTGTTGTGATCTTTGGTTGCGTAATTTATATCAACTGGATAAGCAAAATCCAAGCCAAATATAGTAAATGTTGAGGGCTTACCGGTCGCCAGAAGCTGTTCGCATAACAAAGACTTATTTTACTGAATGGTCCTCACAGTATTTTCTATCCATGTTGTAGAATAAGCAAAGTATTCTGCCTGTTCCTTATGCTATTTGGGAAATCCAAAACGGTAATTGTACGAAAGTAAGAGTGATTTTCGGTTGCCAATAAGACCAACTTCAGTACGAAATTGATGATGCTTATCCAGCTGGTATTGCCCGCCAATGATAAAGTTCCAATCTTGTTTCGGCTGTTTACGGATACGATAACCAATCGTTCCCGAGCCGTCGGCAGCGGCCAATTTGTCCATAACCGGGGTGAGCACTTTATCAGCTATCAATTTTTGTGGCAATTTAGCTTCGTTGTTATACCAGTTCCAATATTGATCGACAATCTCGTCGCGTCGATCCCAGGTTTCGGCAGGTAGTAAATTTCGAAAACCAATTGTACCT
>NZ_JBZQJF010000090.1:0-13060 GCF_059905295.1 Mangrovibacterium sp. | reverse complement strand
TAACGATTGAGTGACCAGCAACCAGCAACAGCCTCTGACCTATAAAAGGGTAACTATGACCGCAACTTGAAACTTGGAACTTGAAACTCGAAACTCGAAACGATTATTGATTGCCGGTTAGCGATTTAGAGAAGAGAAACGAGTAATGAGTAATGAGCAACAAGCAACAAGCAACCAGCAACAGCCTCTGACCTATAAAAGGGTAACTATGACCGCAACTCGCAACTCGCAACTTGGAACTCGAAACTTGAAACTCAAAAAAGCCGATCTGAAGCGTACTTCAAACCGGCTTAAAATCTAAGTATAAAAAATGAAACGTTATTCTCGCAATTAGTTACTTGATGGTGAATTTGGCACTTAAGCGAGCAGTTTTAGCATCGCCGCCAACTTGTATTTCGTAATTGCCTGGATAGACGGTCCAGTCCTGGCAATGTTCGTCCCACTTCGCCAAATCCCATACGGGAATCTCAAAGCTGATGATTTGACTACCGCCTGCCGCAATTTCTTTTTTAGTGAATTGCTTGAGTTCTTTAATCGGCATGCGATCCAGATCCGGGTAGCTGATAAATACCGGAACAACTTCTTTGGCATCCATCTTACCAGTGTTTTTCACCTCGACAGAGATGCTGATTTTATCACCTGTTTTGTATTTCTTTGCCGGCGCTTGCTTCCAGCTGTAGTCGAAATCTACATAGCTCAACCCATAGCCAAAGGGATACTGCACATCGCCTTTAAAATAGCGGTAGGTTCGGCCTTCCATGGCATAGCTTTCGTAGTCGGGTAGCTGGTCGAACGACTTGTAGAAAGTGATGGGTAAACGTCCCGAAGGTGATACCTTTCCAAATAGAATATCGGCTAAAGCATTTCCGCCTTGTTCTCCGGGATACCAGGCAAAAACAACAGCATCGGAGTAGGCTTCAATTTCCGACAGATCTACAGCACTACCACCTGTAACCACGGTAACGATAGGCTTGTTGTTGGATGCGCGCAATTTTTTTAGAAATGCCAGGTGTGCTGCCGGAATTTGCAGGTTGGCTTTGTCTCCACCATGTTCTGCAAGGAACGCGTCGCCTTCTTCACCTTCACGAACCGGCGTTAAACCGATTACTACGATGGTCAGGTCGCTTAAGCCCGATGCCCAGATTCCGCCAAAATGAGTGGTGTCGGTGTCGTTGCATCCCAGGTCGTACTGAACGGCAACAGCCGGACCGGCAGCTTTGGTAATTCCTTCGGCAAAAGTGACCAGCTCCGATGAAATACCGTGGTAGTTGGCAACCAGTGCATCGAGGCTCCCCGAGTTGGCTCCGGTTACCAGGATACTGTTATACTGGTTGATATCGAGCGGAAGAAGCTTTTTGTCGTTTTTGATGAGTACCATGCTTTCGTCGGCAACCTGGCGAGCCAGGTTTATGTGTGCTTTTGAATGCACATCAGCAGCGCCCAGTGTATGAAAAGGAACCTGATCCTGCGGATCGAAAAAGCCCAGTTTAAACTGTGTCTTCAGATTTGGGGCCAAAGCCTTGTCGATATCAGCTTCGTTAATCAATCCCTGATCAATGGCTTTCATGGCGTCGTTCTGTAACATGTTAGAGCAGTCCAGGTTAATCCCTTCTTTTATTGCCTCGGCTGTTACTACAACCGAGTTTGGACGGACCTTATGTCGCAGCCAAATATCTTCCAAAGCTCCGCAATCGGTTACCACATGTCCTTTGAAGCCCCATTCGTTTTTCAGTGTTTTTTGAAGCAGGTAAGGGCTAATACAAGCCGGTTCGCCATTCAGTCGGTTATAACCGGTCATGATGGATTCAACGCCGGCATCGGACGCTGCTTTAAAAGCCACGAGGTAGGTTTCGTGTAAATCTTTATCATCAACGATTGAGTTGAAGGTGTGACGGCTGTATTCCGGGCCGCTGTGTGCTACAAAGTGCTTGGCACAGGCCGATGCTTTCAGATAGTGCGGATCATCGCCCTGAATACCCTTAATGAAGGCGACGCCCATACGGGAAGTCAGGTACGGATCTTCGCCATAGGTTTCTTGTCCGCGGCCCCAGCGCGGATCACGGAAGATGTTAATATTGGGAGACCAAAGGGTGATTCCCATATATTGCTCCCTGTTTCCACGTGCGACTGCCAGGTTGTACTTGGCTCGTGCTTCGGTTGAGATCACATCGGCGACCTTGTGTACAAGCGAATCATTGAAGGTGGCAGCCATAGCGATGGCCTGTGGGAAAACAGTTGCTTCACCCGCGCGGGCTACACCGTGTAAGCCTTCGTTCCACCAGTTGTATTTGTGAATGCCCAGGCGCTCTACTCCGTCGTTGTTAAAGCCCAAAAGTTCAATCTTTTCTTTCAGGGTGAGTTGCCCCAGCAGTGCCGCTACCCGCTGGTCAATATTCAGCTTGGTATTTCTGAAATCCTGTTGCTGGCCATAACTAATGTTTCCTGAAAAGCACAGACTAACTGCGATAAGTGTTATTTGAAGTATCTTTTTCATATTCGAAGAAGCTCGGAGTTTAAAAGGATAAGCTTAAACGTAAAAATGTGCTGCCGAACGAATCCGGCAAACACATTCTTATGGAATAAAATGGCTTAGGTTATTACTTTCAAATATCTTAGACAGCTTTGCTTGTCAAAGCTTTAGCCTGATCTTGTTCGTAACGGTTTTTGAAAAGTGCAGCTGCTCCAACTACGGCGATATCATTCAAGTCGGTTTTCATCACTTTGAAGTTTTCAATCACCTTTTTGTATGGGAATGTTTGCACTGTCTCCATCATCGAATCTTTCCAGAATTCGTACGAGTTACTTACCGAACCGCCAACAATAACTGCTTCGGGAGCCAGCATGAAGATGGTTGTTTTAATAAGGTTACCCACGTGGTGACCAAACTCGGCAAATAGCTTCAACGCTTCCGGATCGTTTTGTTTAGCTTTCTCGTACACGGTTTGACCATCTACCTTGTTCACTTGTTTGAAGAACTTACCACTGCAGTAAGTTTCAAAGTCAGCATCCAGGTAGGGGAGACCGCCTACTTCGCCGGCTCCGGCTACAGATCCTGAGTACAGATAACCATCGATTACCACACCGGCTCCAACGCCGGTACCCAGTGCCAGGCAAATCACATTTTTAAAGGATTGACCTTCACCGTAAATTTTCACACCAATAGCAAAACAGTTCGCATCGTTGGTGATGTAAACCGGCTTTCTGAAGTGATCTTCAAGGTAGCTTTTCAGATGTACCTCACGCCATGATGGAATGTTGGTTACGGAGAAAATAACGCCTTCTTCCTCATTAATCAATCCAGGTGCTCCAATGCCAATACCGATAGCATCTTCGTAACCTTCCAAACTTTCAACTCCTTTTACAATCTGCTGCATCACTTCTTCCTTAGTGCCGTCGGCAGGTGTATCCAACTTCACAAATTGCATAATCTTGCCGTTTACCAAAAGGCCAATGCCAATTTTAGTACCGCCAATATCAATCCCTATTATTTTCTCAGACAACATATTTAATTTCTTTAAGTCTATATTCTCATTTATTACTTCTGAGCACTCATTTCAAGTACCAATTCACCTCCTGCCATAATATCCTGGTAAGAGATATATGGCTTATCGTATGGTAGACCATTCAAGGTTTTCGATTTGATATAGATATTCTCAGGGCTGTTGTTTTCAGCCTTAATGGTGAATGTTTTTCCTTTCGGAAGGTTGATGACTGCTTCATCCAAATCAGGGCTGCCAAAAACATATTTGCCGTCGGCCGGGTTAACCTGGTAGAAGCCCATAGCTGACAAAACATACCAAGCTGACATTTGACCTACGTCTTCGTTACCAATTAAACCATTGGGCTTAGTGGTGTAAAACTCAGACATGATTTTGCGCACCAGCTTGGCTGTCTTTTCCGGCTGACCTTCGAGTGCGTAAAGATAAGTAATGTGATGACTTGGTTCGTTACCGTGTGCATACTGGCCAATTAAGCCGGTAATGTCGTTTGAAGCGGCATTACCCATATCACCTTTTGCAACGAAGAATTCGTCGAGTTTAGCCAGGAATTTATCTTTACCTCCCATTAAATCAACTAAGCCCTGAACATCCTGAGGAACTAACCAGGTATATTGCCATGAGTTTCCTTCGCAGAAATCATCGGCACGGTGTTTGGCACGGAACGGATCGAACGGAGTACGCCACTCGGTATCCGATACACGGCCACGCATAAAGCCCACTGATTTGTCGAAGTAGTATTTGTAGTTCTCACCACGTTTCTTGAAATAGGCAGCATCTTCTGTTTTTCCCATATCTTTAGCCATCAAGGAAATCGATGCATCAGCTATGGCATATTCCAATCCTTTGGCAACTGTTTCAACATCGCTGTTTGCCGGCATATAACCGTATTTTTTCAACAGGTCCAAACCACGACCGTCGCCCATTGCGGTGTTTTTAACAGCCTTCCAGGCCAGGTTGGCATCGAAACCTTTAAAACCTTTTCGGTAAGCATCAACAACTACAGGAACGGCCGGATATCCCACCATACAGTATGTTTCGTTACCCATCAGGTGCCATACCGGTAATTCACCTTGCTGCTCGTAGATGTGCAACATGGTATTCACAAAGTCGTTTACACGTTCTGGTTCGATAATGGTATACAGCGGATCTGCAGCCCGATAGGTATCCCACAACGAGAAAGTGGTGTAGTTGGTAAATGATTTGTCGTTATGTGTTTTACCGTCGGCACCGCGGTAATCGCCATTCACATCCTGGAAAACTGAAGGTGCAATCATGGTGTGATAAAGTGCTGTATAGAACTTGGTGAGTACAGCAGGATCAGATGATTTTGCTGTTACTTTCGATAGTTCTTTGTTCCATTTTGCATGAGCATCTGCGACAACCTGGTCGAAATTCCAGGCCGGAGCTTCAGCTTTTAAGTTTTCCAGAGCGTTGGCAGTACTAACAGGGGAGATGGCTACTTTCGCTTCAATTTCACCTTTAGCTAAACTTCCAAAGTCTAAATCGGCTTTGAGCTTTACTGCGGTCCCTTTTGTTGCCTCTTTATCATCATTGTACAGTTTCAATCCTTTCAACGGATGAGAGAATACGGCTGCAAAATAGATGCGCTGATCTTTAGCCCATCCTTTTGATAAGCGGTAACCGGTAATCAAGGTGTCGTTCACTTGTTCCAGGTGACCTTCAACGGGTGCATCCCAACCAATACCACGAACCAGGTTTACAATGATGTGTGCATCAGCATTTGGCTGAAATTCGTAACGGTGAAAACCAACACGTTCGGTAGCTGTTAGCTCAGCTTTCACTTTGTAGCGATCAATATTAACCGCATAGTAACCCGGTTTTACGGTTTCATCCGAATGTTTGTAAAAGGCCATGTAGCCATCTTCCGGTTTCTCCGGTGTTCCCAATTGGATTTTATAATCGCCGGTAACCGGCATAAATACAATGTCGCCCAGATCGCCGATCCCTGTTCCGCTAAGGTGCGTGTGGGCAAAGCCAATCAGCGTTGAATCGGAATAATGGTATCCGGAACACCAATCCCAGCCCTGGGTGATGTTTGACGGGCCTAACTGAACTGCTCCAAAGGGAACATTGGCACCTAAAAATACGTGACCGTGGAAGCCTGTTCCAATGTACGGATCGACATATTTCGTCAGGTCAGCAGCTGCCTGTTCTTTTTTTACCGGCTGGGTGCTGCACGAAGCTAAAACAGCAAGCGAGCAGGCAGCCAGAACAAATTTCTTTAATACGTCTTTCATAGCTATATCTTATTTCGTTTGAATTTTTATTATTTCTATCCTTAGAATTGACTTAAAACATCCAGAACTTCATCGGTTACCTGGCCAAAAAGTGATACTCCTCCGGCACCATTGTTCAGTGCATATTGGATTCCGGATTTCAACTCATCCATATTCTTAAAGTTTGGCAGGAATAAGCCTGAATAAAGAGGGAACCGGCTGTTAAGACAGTGGACTCCTTCTTTCACAGCATCGCCAATCCAACCAACCTGTTCGCGATAAAAACCGTGATAAATCATTGGACAAACGCCATCCAGATTCCAGTTCGTCCAGTCCTGACGAACATTGCGGCGGGCTACTTCCGGTGTTGGAAATACAGCTGCCGTAATCTTTTTATTTTTTTGATGAGCGATAGCTGACAATTGGTTCACAATGTTTGTAATGCGATCGTAACGGTAGTTACGCCACGACAGACTTTGATCGGGGTATTCAATTTCCAGCGGATCAATGCCGTGCATTTCTTTAAATTTTGTGCGGCAGGTATCGCAATAACAGAAATCGTATTCGGGTAATTCCTGGTGTTGTACAATGCCATAGTTTTTCCATAGGTCAACCGGTAAAATCACATCGCAATAGCGCACATAATCCAGGTGAATACCATCAACATAATCTTTCTCCAGAATCTCACTCACCCGATCCTGAAGGTAGTCTTGAGTTTCCTTTTTCGACGGACACAACCAACGATAATATTGGACGTAAGGTGGATTTGTTGCGCAGGACTCACCATTGCGGCTTACGGCGAACCAATCGGGATGTTGATCCCGCAAATCCTTTTCGTTGCGGTTCATCGTCCACATCCAGCGGTGAGCTTCCAGTCCTGCTTCTTTTGCTTTCCGGAAATGTATTTCGCTATCTTCTTCGAAGAACATGCCACGGATACCGGCTGCGTAATATTTTTGATATTTTGTTAGAAGAGACTTTTCGTCTTCCTTTTTATTCGGATTTTCCCATACCCAATGTTTGTAACTCGGGGCAGATGCCAGAACCGCTGTACGCGTCGGTGAGCATTTGGCAGCAATCATTCCTGCACCGGCCAGTAAACTTGTCTTTAAAAAATCTCTTTTATTCATACCTTCTTATTTTTGGATGGCCTGGATCAAACCATCGTTGTTAACCGCGTATGTTTGATTTTCGGGTGAGCTTACAAAGACTGTAAATTGACTTGGGGTAGCTGATAATTTAACTTGAAAGCTTTGGCCGTTTCTCTCCAGGGTGTTGGGTAGGCCAAGTTCTTTCAATGTTGTTGCATAGGTTTTATTTTTGGCGTGATAAGCCTGCTCATAGTAGAACACTAACCAGCAGCAATCGCGTAAATGCTGATCACCGGGGAGCTTGAAGGCAACCGGATCGTCGCCGGCTTTATTTGTCGAAAATTGAACAAGCCCATAGCGTTCGGGAGCATGCATACTGATAATTCCCGGTGCACTCCACACCCAGTTGTATTCCGGGTAATTTTTACCGGTTGCCGGGTTCGTTTTCTTGATGTACTTACCGTCCTTGGCTTCGGTTTGCCAATTAACGCGTGAAAAGTTGATTCGCCATTGATCACCATTGGAAGGAGGGAAGGGGTCGCCCCACATAACCAAGTCCGCAAAGGGAATCTTCATCTCTACAGTCCATTTTTTATCGGTATTCGTTGGATCGTTCAGTGTACCGTCGATCGTAACAGCACTTTTAAAATTCAGCGAGTTATAACTGATGAGTGCTTTCCCGCCTGATCGATAAGCTTTAGGCAGAAATAAATCGAACAGGTTATTCAATGCATTGACTTCATATTCGAAATAGTTTTGGCCATCACCATCCGGATCGACAAAAACTTCGAAGTCGTTTTCATGAAACACAACCATATCACGTTTGTCGTAGTAGCTCCAAATGTTGGGCTCCTCAAGCTCTGCCAGAATGTATAAATTCTCCTGGTCCCAAAGCATTTTCATACGGGTGCGATAAAGCGGTGCAGGCATTCTGTCTCCTTCAATGTCTACATAGTCTTCCGACCATTCCGCTTTACCCCATGAGCTTTCATCGGCTCTCCCGTCTATATCTATTTTTTCACCAGCTTGGTACACAACGTAATTCTTTACCGGCAAAAAGAGCTGTTCGTATTTTGTCCACGGCGATTGGGCAGCACAACTTGTTGCCCAAAGTGCCAGTGTTAAAACAAAAGTATATGGAAGTGCTTTATGCATATGCGTTTTCTTAATCAAGGTTGACATTTTCCAATACAGGCTTGTCCGTGAACGTGATTTCAGTTTGCGCTTGTTCGTTTAGCTGTTCAAAAATCACAATCTTGTTTTCGCCTTTATTCAGCCAGCATCCCGGAACATACAAGGTTTGCTGTGGACCAACTTTCCAGTAGCGGCCAATATTATGTCCGTTTACAAATACGATTCCCTTGCCCCATTTACTCATGTCGAGAAAGGTGTCGGCTATTTTATTCAGTTTGAATGTTGATTCGTAAATCACCGGACGACCATCCTTCACTGATGCTGCTTTTACTTCCGGACATTTATCCATTGGCATACCGTACATTTCCCAGTTGCCGGTTATTTCAAAACCGTTCAGAAGAACAGGCGAGATGATACCTTTTTTGTTGTGCACAATTTCCGCTCCGTAGTTGATGCGTCCCATGTTCTCAACCAAAATTTCAAGCATACCGTTGAAGGGGATATTCACCGACATTTCGTAGTTATTAAATACCCGGTTAAGCTCGCCGACTTTTTTACCATTCACATAAACCACAGCGTAGTCGCGCAAACCATCAATTTTCAACGTTCCTGAAACTGGTTGAGTAAAACGTTTGCGATAGAGCACATAACCATAACCTTGTCCCAATTTTTCAAAAGTTTGAGGGGTATCGTTCACCACTGGCTTTTGCTTTTTCAACCAACTTAGCACGTCCATTCTGGCGGTAACTTTTTGAGCAGGGTAAGCGATTACCGGAATTTGTTTCGGGATTTCAGGCAATTTTGTTTTCGAATACTGCTGCATCAATTCGCGAATAGCCATGTATTTAGGAGTTGCCCAGCCTGCTTCCGAAATTGGAGCATCGTAATCGTAACTGGTAATATCGGGTTGAATATCGTGTTCTTCGTTATAATTGGCTCCTGAGGTGAACGCAAAATTGGTGCCTCCGTGAACCATATAAAAGTTGAAGCTAACCCCGTTCTCGAGGTAGGTTTTTGTTTGCTTGGCAATGTTGTCGGCACCAATGGTCACAAAGGGCTCTGCCCAATGATCTAACCATCCGGGGTAGAACTCGGCGACCATGTAAGGTCCCTGGTTGTTGTGATGTTGGTCGACCGCCTTTTTCAGGTTGTTGACATTGCCTTCGCCATTCGCTGTTGGCAATACACCTTCGATGGCTCCGCCGTCGAATAACCAACTGCCGTCAGAGGTGAAGAACGGTTCGGGGAAACCGGTTTCTTTCAGCATCTTGTAGATGGCCATTTTGTATGCCTGGTGCTCTTCGGCAGGTATATCGGTGCGTTGAGCAACGTAAGAGCCAAACTCATTTTCCGCTTGCACCATAATGATTGGACCTCCTTGGCTGGCAAACAGTCCGTCAACGGCGGTATGCAAGTGTTGAAGGTATGTTTTGCACGAATCGAGAAAAGCTTCGTTGTTCGTGCGTATTTTCAAATCGGGGTTGTTTTGCAACCACCAGGGATAGCCTCCAAACTCCCATTCGGCACAGACATAAGGTCCCGGACGAAGAATAACGTACAAGCCTTCTTCTCCGGCGGTTTTAATATATTCTGCTAAATTTTTATTACCGGTTTTGAAGTCCCATACACCGGGAGCAGTTTCGTGGTAGTTCCAAAAAACATAGGTGGCTACAGTGTTCAATCCCATCGCTTTCATCATCTGAAAGCGTTGTCTCCAGTATTCTTTGGGAACACGGGGATAATGCATTTCTCCCGAGTGAATTTGAATTACTTTGCCATCCTGACGGAACTCCCCATCAGCGATGGAGAATCCGTTGGATTGCGAAAAACCGTTTATGGACAACAGGTTTAAAAGTAAAATGACTATAATTGAAATTGTTTTCATGTTCTTGTAGCTCTTTTGGTCGGAATTAATAAAGGCTTACCTTCGAAATTACAGGGCATGCTTTTGCATCTTCAATGTTGATTCTGACTTTCGAAGTTTTAACCGGGTCAATGGCTAAAATACGTTTGTAACCGATTGTTGTTTCTTCGGCAACATTCACCCAGGCATCGTCGATCATAACTTCTACATTGAATGCTTTTACACGTTGTCCCAGCTTGATATATTCGCCAATTTGTAGGTAGTTAATCTCCTTAGGCTCCGGCAGTTCAATCTCAAGGCTGGCGCTTTTGATACTGTCGTCGGTTGCCCAATAGGTTTCTGAATTTCCATCCAGCACATTAGAGGCAGCATACTCGGCAGCATCGCCACGAGTAGCGCTTGCTGTAATTGTTGCTCCTTTGGCTAAGTCGGTACCAAAGCGCTCTTGCAGCAATTTGTGAAATCCTTGCAAGGAGGCCACATCGTTTTCGTGGAACAAACCTCTGCGATCAGGAGGGATATTCAACAGCATGGTTGAGCCGCGTCCGACAGATTGCATATAAATGGAGAAAAGTTCTTCGGGTGTTTTTACTTTGTCATCTTCCGATTTGTGGTAGAACCATCCCGGACGAATAGAGATGTCAACTTCAGCCGGACACCATTCTTTTCCGTTGCTCTCTCCGGTTCCCAGCAAATTTTCAATGCCTGATTTACCGGCGTATAATGTATCTGTGGTAATTGTGTTCCAGTTCGTTGAATTTACGTGGCCTTGTTCGTTTCCTACCCAGCGTAAATCAGGTCCGCCGTCACTGAAGAACAAGACCTGAGGCTGAATTTCGTGTACCATTTTCAGTGTTGTCGGCCAGTCGTAGTAGGTTTTACGGTCGATTTTGCGCGTTTCTTTTGCACCCCCGTAGTAACCGTCGCCGCCGTTTGCACCATCGAACCACATTTCGAAAACAGGGCCGTAGTTGGTGAACAATTCTTTCAGTTGGTTGCGGTAGTATTGTACATAGGATGGTTGTCCGTAGTCAGCACGATTTCTGTCCCATGGAGACATGTAGACTCCGAATTTCAAGCCAAATTTGTGACAGGCATCTGAAACTGCTTTTACGATGTCGCCTTTGCCGTCCTCAAACGGACTTGCAGCAATATCATGGTCAGTATATTTCGACGGCCAAAGGCAGAAGCCATCGTGGTGTTTACAGGTCAGGATTACTCCCTTGAATCCGGCGTCCTTCAATACAGAAACCCACTGTTCTGCATTAAAGTTTGTTGGATTAAAAAGCTCGGGAGATTCGTCTCCGTATCCCCATTCTTTATCCGTGAAGGTGTTAATTGTAAAATGAATGAAAGCATTCATCTCCATGTTGTGCCAGGCCAGTTGGCGTGCATCCGGAACAGGTCCTACAGCTGCCGGAGGTGGAACTTTTGTTTGGCAGGAGCTGATGCTCAATGCCAGGAAAAGAATGCTTAAACTATTTAGAATTGCTTTTTTCATGGTGCTCTGTTGCTTTCAATTGGATTATTTACCCGATTTGAATTCGAAACTCAAAGCTGGATAGTTTGGGTTTTTTGAACGAAATGAAGAAGGAATTGAAACAACAACTTCATCGTTTACGACTTTCCACTTAACAGTTTTATTGGCCGAAAGCAAAGTCATTTTAGTTCCTTTGGCTGGGATATTTCCTTTCCACTTTACAGTTGAGGGTACATCTGATTTCTCGTCGATGCAGGCAATGGCATAAGTGGTTTTGGCATCTTTGCTGGCTGTGAAATAAACATTGCCACTTTGATATTCCGGCGTATTACGTGTTTGGTAAATAGCTTTACCGTTTGTATTCATCCATGAGCCGATTTCTTTCATCAGTTTTACAGCTTCAGGATCCAGTGTGCCGTCAGGCTTTGGACCGATGCCAAGTAAAAGAGCTCCGCCTTTTGCAACAATCTCTGCTAAATCGTGGATCACGGTAGCCGGTGTTTTATAATGTTCGTGTGGTACGTAGCCCCAGTTATTGCCCAGGGTGATACAGCTTTCCCAAGGGTAGGGAAGTTGTTTGTCCGGAATCGTGCGTTCCGGGGTTTGATAGTTTTCATACGGGCCGTGAACTGTGCGATCAACAATTAGCAAACCTGGTTGTGCTTCACGAGCCATTTTCGCAATCTTCGGCATATCAATTTGCTGATCCCAGTCTGGAATTGGAGCTCCCCACGAAATCACTTCGTCATTTACGGTCTCTTTCGGACGTACCCAACCGCCATCTAACCACAAAATATCTACTTTGCCGTAATCGTGCATTAACTCGCTGATCTGGTTGTAGGCAAAGGTCTTAAAGTTATCCCACTTCTTGGGGAATTTGCGGATATCGTAGTTCACATTGCGGTTTGGAGTGGCATATTTGTCCCACCAGAAATCCTGGTTGTGCCAGTCGGGCTTTGAATAGTAAGCCCCGATCCAGAATCCTTTTTTGCGAAAAGCTTCGAAAATGTATTTGGTAACATTGGCTTTTGGATTACTGGCAAACGGGCCGTTCGTTATTTTATAATCTGTTTGGTGTGTGTCGAACATGTTGAAGCCGTCATGGTGCTTGGTCGTAAACACCAGGTATTTCATACCGGCATCGGAAGCGGCTTGAGCCCATTGGTCGGGATCGAACTTAACCGGGTTGAATTGATCTTTCAGTCCCCAGTACCACTTTTTGAATTGGCAGTAAGTCATACTGTCGGGGCGGTTGATCCAGTCTTCAGAGCAGAGTTCCCAGGATTCGATAATTCCAGGAACAGCATAAAGTCCCCAGTGAATGATCATTCCGAATTTCAGATCTTGCCATTGATCCAACTTTTCCAAAACCTTTTGGTCTTTTGGCCAGTCATATTCGTGCGACTGAGGGTGGATGCCTAGTTCCTGTGCCTGAGTTCCTGAAAGGATACCCATTGTAAATAAAGCGAATAAAAGGATCTTTTTCATAGGACTATATCATTAATTGACAACTGGATTTATACACTCTTTTCTATTGGATAAATTCTTAATACCACAAATATAATGTTTGCGCACACATTTTTGATTAAAAATCATTTTTTTTTTAATTTCTTAAGATTGTCTTAGTGTAATAAATTGGCTTGATATGCAATCAATTTAAGTATTTTGCTGTTCTTTTGTTGCTTTTTGGTAGAATTGAAATGTTGCCGTTACTACTTTATTTGTTTGTTGTTGATTGTTTTTGGCTTTCCTTC
>NZ_JBZQJF010000089.1:0-6765 GCF_059905295.1 Mangrovibacterium sp. | reverse complement strand
TCCATATTGTTGAGCGGAATAAAGCTCATCAGCTCGCGAACCATCATCAGGGTTTGTTCTTCGTCGTCACCCGTAAAATGTGTTACACCACTTTTGGTGCTGTGGGTAACGGCACCACCAAGCTCTTCCTGTGTTACGTCTTCGTGAGTAACAGTTCTGATTACATCGGGGCCGGTAACAAACATGTAACTTTTCTCATTCACCATAAAAATGAAGTCGGTGAGGGCAGGAGAATACACTGCACCACCGGCACAAGGGCCAAGAATGACACTAATTTGCGGGATAACACCACTCGAGAGAACGTTGTTGTAAAAGATGTCGGCATATCCGGCCAGTGACTGAACACCTTCCTGGATGCGGGCACCACCTGAGTCGTTCAATCCAATAAGCGGCTTACCCATTTTTACAGCCATGTTCTGGATTTTGACAATCTTATCGGCATTGGTGCGGCTCATACTTCCGCCAAATACCGTAAAGTCCTGAGCGTAGATATAAACCAGGCGTCCGTTAATTTTACCGTATCCGGTAACCACACCGTCGCCCGGAATCTTTTTTTTATCCATGCCAAAATCGGTAGCCCGGTGTGTCACCAGCTTATCGATTTCGTTGAACGTTCCCGGATCGAGCAGTTCGAGAATCCGTTCGCGGGCCGTTTTCTTGCCACCGGCATGTTGTTTTGCAATTCGTTCTTCACCACCGCCTAGCTCGGCTTGTTTATTTAATTGTTCAAAATGATCGAATTTTGCTTTTAAGTCCATAGTAATTTACATTTCGTTTCAGACGACAATTCTAATATTTCCAGTAATGGGGTAACTAACCGGGGGTTAGTCAATTTCAACCAAAACCTGGTTGGAGTCAACTGTGTCGCCTGCTTTAATATTTACTTTCTTGATTACGCCGTCAACAGCTGCTTTGTATTCACTTTCCATTTTCATGGCTGAAATAATCACTGCTGTTTCTCCCTTTTTAATTGGTTCACCCACTTCGGCAAGCACTTTAACAATCTTACCGGGCATAGGAGCTGTAATTTTCTTATCGCTGTTGTTGAGCGTTCCTTCGCCACGATTACGAATGTAGCGGGCTTCCGCATCAATAACGTCTAAATCGTACGTTTGGTAGAGGGTGTAAGCCGTATACGTTTTGGGTTTTGCCCCCGGAACAAGGGTAATATTATGGGAACGGTTGTCGGCTAAAATCGAAAATGTTCCCTCGTCGTTGTGCATCAAATCCAGTTGATAGACGCGGCCGTCAACCATGATTTCGAGCAAATTTTCGTTCTGATTGAGCACTTTTACTTTCGCAACGCGGTCATTCAGTTTTACATCTATTGGCATAATCGAAATTTTAAAGTCTGTCGAAATTCTTTTGGTAAGTGTATTTTTTCCAACGGTTTTCAGTTGGGTTCAACTGCTTATTTGGAATAACCTTATTCAAGCGGTTCAGGTAGTCGATATAGGTAGCAATGATCACCATGTCTTCCTGTACCGTATCAGCTTCGTCTTCGCGAAGCAGACTTTCGCGGTTTTTCTCGATGTAGGTGGTATCGTAGTTCCCGCCTCTGAAGTCTTCAGAGTCCATGATGCGCTCCAGGAACTTGATTGATGTTTTTACCCCTGTAATTTTATACTCGTACAGAGCACGTCGCATCCGTTGAATGGCTTCTTCGCGGTTGTTGGCCCAAACAATCAGTTTCGAGATCATTGGGTCGTAGTGAATTGGAATTTCGTAACCTTCGTATACATAACCGTCGGTGCGTACGCCCAGCCCTAGTGGTTCTGTGATGCTGTGAATTCGGCCCGCACTCGGCATAAAGTTGTTATCGGAGTCTTCGGCATAAATCCGGCACTCGATGGCATGTCCTTTTTGAGCCAGGTCTTCTTGTTTAAATTCAAGAGGATGTCCTTCGGCAACTAGTATTTGTTGCTTAACCAGGTCGACACCGGTTACACGCTCAGTAATCGGGTGCTCTACCTGCAAGCGGGTGTTCATTTCCAGGAAATAGTAATTCAGTTGGTCATCAACCAGGAACTCGATGGTTCCGGCCCCCACATAGTTTACGGCTTTGGCCGCATTAACGGCATCAGCACCCATTTTTGCCTGCAGCTCAGGTGTCATAAGTGGAGAAGGAGTTTCTTCAACCATTTTTTGGTGGCGTCGCTGGATCGAGCATTCCCGTTCGAACAGGTGAATGACATTTCCATGTTGATCGCCCATCACCTGGAACTCGATGTGGTGCGGAGAGCTTACATACTTTTCAATGTAAACGGCATCGTCGTTAAAAGCAGCTAAGGCTTCGGAGCGGGCAGCACGAACTGACGAAAGAATTTCAGCCTCTTCTTTCACCAAACGCATTCCTTTTCCGCCACCACCAGCTGATGCTTTAATCATTACAGGTAAGCCAATTCCTGCAATAATTTCTAATGCTTCATCTTCGGACGAAATGGCCTCTGTGGTTCCGGGGACAACAGGCACTCCCGCAGCGATCATCGCTTTACGAGCCTGTATTTTATCACCCATTGCTACGATTACCTCGGGTTTAGGGCCGACGAAAATGATATTGTTTTCTTGGCAAAGCCCGGCAAATTCTGCGTTCTCGGACAGGAAGCCATATCCGGGGTGAATAGCGTCGGCTTTGGATTTTAAGGCGACTTCAATGATTTTATCTGCCCTTAGGTAACTCTCTTTCGAGGGAGCAGGTCCAATGTAATACGCTTCGTCTGCATAACGTACGTGCATTGATGTACGATCGGCATCCGAAAAAACAGCTACTGTAGCAATGTTCATCTCACGGCAGGTGCGCATGATGCGAATTGCTATCTCGCCCCGGTTTGCAACCAGGATTTTGTTTATTTTCCTCATAATGTGATACAAATAATATTAGATCATGTCAAAGAATGTCGAATTCTTTTTATAAATCCACAACAATAAACCACGATTGTCCTAAAAAGTTTAGAAAGCTAACTTTCAATTCCGGTTTTTTCAAGGGCCGAAAGTAAAATATTTTATTGAACAGTTGTTAAATTTTTACATTTGTGTATATTTGGAGATATTCTAAACGAAAATTATGTTCTTACGTGTTTGTGCTTTATTTGTAATCACAATATTTTTCGTCGTTAGTAAAGGGTTTTCACAGAATACACTGGTCTATAATTTATCGAAAGACTCCCTCGTAAATCAAGCTGCCAGCCTTGAAAAAATATATTCAGCATCTCGTGTAAGCGATCGACCAAAGATTGATGGAGTACTGGATGATTTATGTTGGAAAACAGCTCACTGGGATGGAAGTTTTATCCAACAACAACCCAATCAGGCCGCAAAACCTTCTCAAAAAACCGAAATCGCCTTGCTTTATGATGACCTGAACCTGTATGTGGGAGTGAAGTGTTACGAAAGCGAAGCCGGTAATATTCGTTCCGTTTTAACCCGACGCGATGAATACGGCGGAGATATGATGGGAATTGCTTTGGACACTTATGGCGACAACAGAACTGCTTTTGAGTTTGACGTTACAGCAGCAGGGCAGAAGATTGATTTTGTGCAGATGGGAGCTCAGGAAACCGATTTGAACTGGGATGCAATTTGGGATGCCAAAACCTCGGTGAGCGATAGTCTATGGACTGCTGAACTACGGATTCCTTTTAGTCAGCTTCGTTTTGCCAAAGGCGATGAGCAGAAGTGGGGATTGCATGTTTGGCGTTATATCGATCGTTTAGGTGAAGAAGACCACTGGAAGCTTGTGCCGGTTGATGCCCCTGCAACAGTTTATCTTTTTGGTGACCTGGATGGAATTAAGGGAATCAATTCGAAACGGAAAATAGAACTTTTGCCTTATGGTAATCTGAAATATTCACCCAATACCGATTTAAAAGAAAAATGGAATGCAGGAGCCGGTCTCGATGGAAAAGTCGGACTTTCGTCGGATTTTACCCTCGATTTTACGGTCAATCCTGATTTTGGACAGGTTGAAGCAGACCCTTCTGTGTTAACATTGAAAAGTTACGAGATATTTTACGATGAGAAGCGGCCTTTCTTTTTGGAAGGAAATAATGTGTTCAATTACGGATCGGAAGAAGATTTACTTTTCTACTCGCGCCGTATTGGGCATGCTCCGAGTTATGAGCCCGATTTAGCCGATGGTGAAACGCTTTCGATTCCTGAAAATACATCGATTATTTCAGCCTTAAAGCTAACCGGGAAAAGTAAGAAAGGCTTATCAGTTGGTTTCTTGCATAGTATGACAGCACGCGAAAATGCAACTGTTTACGGGGAGGATGGAAGCACTACAAAGATGAATGCCGAACCTTTTACGAATTACATGGTGGGACGCCTGAAACAGGATTTTAACAAAGGGAATACCGTACTGGGGGGAATGGTTACTTCAGTCAACCGGAATATTAACGAACCTCAGTTGGACTTTCTTCCCAAATCGGCCTTGACAGGTGGGCTGGACTTTGTTCATAACTGGAAAAAACGAAAATACTATGTTGCCGGAAAAGGCTTTTTTAGCGATGTAAAAGGATCGGAGGAAGCTATCTCAAATTTACAATTGGCATCGACTCACTATTTTCAACGTCCTGATGCCAGTCACCTGGAGTATGATGGTACCCGTACCAGCCTGTCCGGTCATGGGGGAGAGATTGAAGGGGGTAAGCGAAGTGGTAAGTTTAGGGCTACCGGTTCGTTTAGCTGGCGCTCGCCGGGCGTCGATTTAAATGATGTTGGTTATATGTATCAGGCCGATTATCTGAAGGAGCAGGCTACCCTTTATTACCTGGTTAATAAGCCACATGGTATCATGCGAAACTATTGGTTTCGAATGACGCAAATGGCTAGTTGGAGCTATGGTGGTGAACTAACGAAGGAAGAAGTGACAGGTCACACTTATCTGCGTTTTACGAATTTGTGGCGGGTACACCTGAATCTCGAGCGCGATTATAATTTATTTGATACCCGTGAATTGCGCGGAGGCCCAATCTTGTATAAAGACCCGACATGGGATGGTGAAGTCTTTGTGCAAACCAATTCGGCCAAAGATCTTTTACTGGCGGCTGGAGCCCGTTATATTCGGGGCGACGATCAAATCAGCCAGCGTGATCAATATACCTTGTACCTGCGGTTTTTGCTGGGCGAAAACTTAAGTATCACCACGAATACGGTTTATTTAAAGAATGTAGATTACCACCAGTATGCCGGCCGTGTAACTTTAGCTGATGGCAACAAAGGCTATATTGTTGGGCAGATAGACCAAAAAGTTCTGTATACCACCTTGCGTCTCGAATATTTTGTAACACCTGAGTTTTCGATCCAGTATTATGCATCTCCGTATGCATCGACTGGTAAATATTCAAATTTCAGAAGAGTAAATGTTGGTGATAGTAAGAAGTTGAGTGATCGGTACATCGGGCTCGAAGGTCAATTGGATAATCGGATTTATACATTTACTGAAGGAGAGGATTCTTATCGGATTTATAACCCGAACTTCATTTTTAAAGAGTTGAATTCCAATCTCGTTGCCCGTTGGGAATTCAGACCCGGCTCTACGATCTACCTGGTTTGGAACAGGACGATATCAGATTATCAATACGATTACGACTCTTCCATAACAAATGTATTTGGTGCGATCCCGGGAAGTGATTCTCAAAACGTTTTTATGGTGAAATTTACATACTGGTTTACGCTATAACCAATTACTGCAGTATTTTTGCCCTGAATTGTTAAAACTCATTTTGTGGCATTAAAATCCTATTTCCCTTTTTATAAGAAGAACCTCCAATTGGCTATTCCGGTTATTTTATCGCAAGTAGGGCAGGTTACGGTTTCGCTGGTCGATAATATGATGGTTGGTCATGCCGGGACAACAGAACTGGCTGCGGCTTCGTTTTCCAACAGCATCTTTATTATAGGTATGTTGCTGGGAATGGGGATTACCATGGGAATTACACCCTTGGTAGGGAAATTTTTCAGCCAGAAAAATGATCATGAGGTCGCTGCTTTCCTGAAGAATGGTTTTGTCTTGCATGGGATTATTGCGATGCTGTTGGTTGTTGTGATGTCCGTTGTTGCACTCTTTTTAGGGCGGATGGGGCAACCTGAAGAGGTTGTGAAGTTGGCCTATCCCTATTTCATGGTTTTGGTGGCTTCTCAGCTTCCCTTATTACTTTTTTATTCGCTAAAACAGTTTCTCGAAGGCTTAGGAAATACGAAAGTTGCCATGATGATCACTCTGACTTCAAAT
Source organism: Mangrovibacterium sp. (assembly GCF_059905295.1). Lineage (NCBI taxonomy): Bacteria > Pseudomonadati > Bacteroidota > Bacteroidia > Marinilabiliales > Prolixibacteraceae > Mangrovibacterium > Mangrovibacterium sp. The sequence goes on along the minus strand of NZ_JBZQJF010000089.1, from coordinate 530 downwards.
CTGGTCAACCTGGTGTTTAATTATCTGCTGATTTTCGGAAAGTTTGGATTTCCGGAACTTGGCTTAATGGGGGCTGGTATTTCAACTTTTATTGCACGGCTGATTATGCCTTTTCTGATTATTGCTTTTCTGCGTCGCCATCAAAGCTTTTCTCAGTATGTGAAAACTGCTTTACACGCGCATTTCGATAGGGGGCGAATTAAGCAGTTACTGAGCATTGGCCTGCCTATCGGTATTCAGATTGTTATTGAAGTATTAACCTTTAGTGTTGGGGCCGTAATGATGGGATGGTTGGGGAAAGAACAGCTGGCAGCACATCAAATTGCCATCGGTATGGCTTCGTTTACCTACATGATTAGCCTTGGAGTTGGTGCCGCATCGACTATTCTGGTTAGTCACGAGTTTGGCGTGCATAATATAGCTGGGATTCGCAAAATGGTCAGTTCTGGATTACACCTGATTGTGCTGTTTATGTTTTCAATGGGAATTCTCTTTATTTTACTAAGGGAGCAACTTCCCTGGCTATTTAC
>NZ_JBZQJF010000088.1:0-16666 GCF_059905295.1 Mangrovibacterium sp. | reverse complement strand
TTGGTGACTCAGCTGGGGTTCGAACCCAGGACCCCATCCTTAAAAGGGATGTGCTCTACCAGCTGAGCTACTGAGTCATCCTCTGTATGTGTTGCCTTTTTTGTTAAAGGCGCTGCAAAGGTAAAAACTGAATTTCTATCTGCAAATTTTTGTCTGTTTTTTTTAGCGAATTACTCCGATCAGTTATTAACACACCATTGTTAAATGCAGTTTTTATTCTCAATCTAAAAAATTATAAATTTGCACATCCTTTCTAAAATATAATGGAAAATAAAGTTGTAATTATTACAGGCGCCTCATCAGGAATTGGAAGAGCGCTGGCTTTTGAGTTTGCCCATAGAAATGCCAAGCTTGTTCTGGCAGCCCGCCGTATAGAGCTTCTTGAAGAGATGAAGGAAACGCTACACACAGAAGTTGCAATAAAGCAAACCGATGTGAGCAAAGAAGAAGATTGTCGAGATTTGATCGAATTTGCCATTAGTAGTTTTGGCAAAATTGACATCTTAATTAATAATGCGGGAATTTCGATGCGTGCCAATTTTGAAGATGTCGAGTTATCGGTCCTTCACAAATTGATGGACGTAAACTTCTGGGGTACCGTTTATTGTTCCAAATATGCGCTTCCACACTTGTTAAAGACAAAAGGGTCGCTGGTTGGTGTCATTTCTATTGCAGGCTTTGTTGGCTTACCGGGAAGAACCGGTTATGCAGCTTCAAAATTTGCCATTCGTGGATTTCTAGATACTGTCCGCATCGAAAATCGACGCAATGGCCTCCATGTATTAGTTGCTGCTCCAGGCTTTACATCATCAGAAGTCCGTAAAGCAGCTTTAACAGCCAATGGGACCAATCAAGGAGAAACACCCCGCAACGAAGCAAAGATGATGTCGGCAGAAGAATGTGCCAAACACATCATTCGAGCCATTACGAAGAGAAAGCGCGAACTCATCTTAACATTCCTGGAAGGAAAACTAACGGTATTTCTTGGAAAATTTGCACCCAGATTGCTCGATAAATTAACCTTTAACCACATGGCCAAAGAGCCTGATTCTCCATTCAAATAAGGCTGATGCTAATACACGAAACAAAACTCCGCGTTTATTACGAAGACACCGATAAAATGGGTGTTGTCTATTACGGTAACTATCCAAGATATTACGAAATTGGAAGAACTGAGCTTATCCGAAGTTTAGGAATTTCATACAAAGAAATGGAAGCCTTGGGAGTCATGCTACCTGCAAGTAGCCTTAAAGTAAACTACATCAAATCGGCTTATTACGACGATTTGCTCACCATCCGAACGATCATTGAAAAAGTTCCCCAAGTCAAATTTCCAATCAAAACAGAGATTTACAACGCGAACGGTGAATTAATTAACGAAGGTGAAACTGTTTTAGCCTTTTTTGACGAAAAAAATGGAAAACCTTGTCGTGCTCCGGAATACTTCACCGACAAATTGAAGATTCACTTTTAGATTTTGAGATGTTCAACCAAGGTTAGTATAAAAGAAATAACAACCAGAACGACAATTGCAACACCTGCGATTTTATTGAACCACCAAAGTACCCGAAGGTTAAACTTATGACGGAACAAGCTGACCAGTCCTGTTAAAACGAGCCACCAACTATTGGCACCAACAAATACCCCTCCGACCATCGATATCGCTTGTACTGGATTATCCATTTGAAAAACAATCCCGGAACTGGCAAAAACAGCCAAAAAAACAAACACAACCATTGGATTCGGGAATGTAATCAGAAAGGTAGATGCCAGATCCTGAAAATAAGAGCTCCCTTTTCGCTTATACTTTCGCAAATCAGCAACCGGATTCTTAAAGAATATATGGATGCCCAGAAGTAACACCATCAGTGCTCCCACAATCTGAAAAACCAGTTCATGAGAACGTATAAAATCAACAATATAAGTTAAACTAAAACCAGCAATAATAGCATATATCGTATCCGAGAGAGAAGCTCCCATTCCGGATAAGAAGCCACTCGTCCGATTCTTATTAACTGTTCGCTGAATAATCAATATCCCAATAGGTCCGAGCGGAACAGATACGACCAAGCCAATAATAAACCCCTTAATGAATAATGTCAAAAACATGTCACAAAAATAACATAAATGCATTTTACAAAAAGACTCTGCATTGATTTAGCAGATTTTTTTAACCAATTTGCCGTCTTCCGGAGATTTAGTTTTTACCTTTACCTGCCTTCAATGACTACTCATTAAAATAAAATAAACTCGAAATGAAACAACTATCAGTCCTTTCTTTGCTTGTTTTTTTAACTTCACAAGTAATGGCTCAAGATCTTCAACTAAAATTATGGCCCAATGGCGCACCAAACAGCAATACCCCGCCGGGCGAAGAAAAATATTACGAACAAAACGGAACTTACCGTTACAGCAATATTTCCGAAGCAGAACTCTTTGTTTATTTCGCGGATAAATCGAAGAATACAGGAGCTGCAGTTGTTATTTGTCCCGGAGGAGGCTATTGGGTAGAAGCCATCGATCACGAAGGTTTTCGAATTGCCGAGTACCTAAAATCCCAAGGCATAACAGCCATCGTTCTTAAATATCGGCTCCCTTACGGGAATTCTGAGATTCCTTTAACCGACGGCCTCCAAGCCATGCGCTATGTTCGCTCAAAAGCGGCAGAATGGAAGATCGATCCCAACAAAATAGGTATTGCCGGAGCGTCGGCAGGTGGGCACCTTGCATCAACCGTTGGAACTCATTTCACCTTAGGAGATCCGAATGCGACAGATCCGCTTCAAAAAATAAGTAGCCGCCCCGATTTTATGCTACTACTCTACCCGGTCATCAGCTTAGACGAAAAAATTACTCATATCGGATCCCGCATCAACCTAATCGGAAAAACCAACGATTGGAAAGTAGCGTCCGAGTTTTCCAACGAGCTACATGTAACCAAAGATACACCGCCAACATTCTTTGTTTTGGCCGATGATGATCACGGTGTTTCTCCTGAAAATTCAATCCGTTTCTACCTGGCCCTGAAAAAATATGACATACCAGCTGAAATGCATATCTATGCCAAAGGTGGTCATGGTTTCGGCATGAAAAAGCTTGATCTCCCGACCGCTCAGTGGCCCGGCGTATTCGTTCAATGGCTTAAGGTCATGAAGTTCATCGACTAACAATCTGAACAACAAGCAGAAGAAGAATGCCAATGCTTTCGAGCAGCGGGCTAAAAATATGATAAAAGTCAAAGGGTTAACCTTTGGCTTTTTTCTTTTCCTGAGGTAACTTTGATTCCTAAAATAATTAATTCACTCCTCCACTTCATCATTTATGAATCCAGAAATACATCCGTTTAATATTTTCAAATTTTGCCCTCGTTGCGGCTCTTCAAACTTTATTATATCCGGCCCCAGGTCCAAACATTGTCAGGACTGCTCGTTTAGTTACTTTTTCAATGCTTCCTCGGCTGCAAGCGCCCTAATTTTCGACACCAAAGGACGCCTGATGCTAACACGCAGAGCGATCAATCCGCATAAAGGGAAATTAGATCTTCCGGGAGGATTTGTAGAGTGGAATGAGAGTGCGGAGCAAGCCATTGCCCGAGAATTAAAAGAAGAATTGAGTGCTGAAATTCAAGAAATAGAATACATTGGCAGCTTTCCAAATCAATACGAATTTTCAGGCTTGGTCGTACATACACTCGATGCAACGTTCAAAATAAAATTGAAGAGCTTGGATAACCTTCAACCACAAGACGATATTTCTGCCATTGAGTTTTATCATCTGGAAGATATTGATCTGAATGAAATTCCATTCCAATCAATCCGCAATACAATTATGAAGCTAAAAGAAATTCATCAAGCAATACAAAATGAAAAACAGGATTAAAGAGCGTCTCTCCAAATTGAGAGCGGAAATGAACAAACTGGGCATTGACGCCTGGTATTTATCCGGAACTGATCCTCACCAAAGTGAATATTTACCGGACTTTTGGCAAACAAGAGAATTTATCACCGGATTCAACGGATCATTTGGTTTCGTAGCTGTTACACAAAACAAAGCCGCACTTTGGACCGACTCCCGTTATTTTCTACAGGCAGCTGACCAACTAAAAGATACGGGTATCCAACTCATGAAACTACGAATGGAAGGAACACCAACAGCACCTCAATGGCTTGGAAGTGTTCTGGCAAACGAAGCAGTCGTAGGTACCGATGCCTCATGTATGTCGGCTGGCCAATACAAAAGCATGCGCGTAGGTCTCGCAGCGGAAAACCTTCAGCTAAAAGATTGCGGCGACCTGTTAGCAACGACTTGGACAAATCGTCCTCAACTACCAACCGACCCGATTTTTGAGCACGAGACAAAATACACAGGACAGGACCGCATCGAGAAAATTCAAACAATTCGCAAAGCGATCCAAAGCTCGAAGGCACAAGCCATCTTACTTACTGCCCTCGACGATATTGCCTGGACATTCAACCTTCGCGGAAACGATATTGCATACAATCCGGTTTTTGTGTCGTATGCACTAATTACCGTAAATAGTATTCAACTTTACTTGGATCCTCAAAAAGTGCCGGATACTCTAGCTAAAAAACTGTCAGCTGAAGGAATCATACTAAAGTCCTACGAGGAAATTTTTGATGATTTAAAAACCATGAGGGGCAAAGTACTCATCGATCCCGATCGAACAAACCAAGCGCTTGTTGAAGCGATTTCACCTGATGCAACGATTTGTTACAAGCTCTCAATAGCCACAATTCTAAAGGCTATTAAGTCTGATTATGAGATTGAAATGCTGCACAAAGCCATGCGTAAAGATGGTGTAGCACTGGCTAAATTTCTATACTGGCTTAATACTAATGTTGGCAAAACCCCATTCAACGAATATGATGTATTGCTGAAACTAGAAGAGTTCAGATCCCAGCAAGAAGGTTTCATGGGAAGTAGTTTTTATGCCATTGTTGGCTACAACAGTAACGGGGCTGTCGTTCACCGTTCGGTAACACCGGAAATTGCCGCACCAATCGAAGCCAGTGGTATTTTATTAATGGATTCAGGCGGTCAATACCTCGAGGGAACGACAGACATCACCAGAACTGTAAGCCTAAACGAACCAACTGCCCAAGCTAAAGAAGATTATACTTTAGTCCTGAAAGGAACGATTGGTTTAGCAAACTTGAAATTTCCTGCAAACACACCAGGCTGCAACATCGATCTTGCTGCTCGCCAGGCATTATGGCAAACCGGTCGAAACTACGGACATGGAACGGGACACGGAATTGGCTACTTTCTGAATGTACACGAAGGCCCAATGAGCATCCGTCAGGAATATAACAATCGTGTAATTGAGCCTGGCATGGTACTTTCGGACGAACCTGGTTTTTATCGGGAAGGTTTTTATGGTATCAGAACCGAAAACGTGATCGCTTGTAAAGAATGGCAAACAAACGAGTATGGTCATTTTCTTCAATTTGAAACACTAACCCTCTGTCCTATTGACACGCGTCTAATTGAGAAGGAATTGTTGACTAAGGACGAAATTGACTGGTTGAACAACTATCATCAACGTTGCTACGAGCTTCTTTCGCCATCCCTTAACAAGGAAGAAAAAATCTTTCTGCAGGAAATCACCAAAGCAATCTAGGTACTTGAATTTACATCTTAGAGAAAACTTAAGTCAATTCAAGAAGAAATAATACAAAGCAAAAGAGGCTGTCTTTTTAAAAACAGCCTCTTCTAATATATTTTGCAATAAATCGTTTATTCATTCATTGAAATCAGGAACTCCTCAATTGAGCCTGCTCTCATAATTCTGGTTTTAATGAATTCCATTGCCTCAAGCGAATTCATATCTGCCAGGTAATTACGCAAAATCCAGATTTTATCCATAATTGGTTTCGGCATCAACAAATCCTCTCGACGAGTACTTGATGATACAATATCGACAGCCGGGAAAATACGCTTGTTAGACAACTTACGATCCAGCTGCAATTCCATATTACCAGTACCTTTAAATTCCTCGAAGATCACATCGTCCATTTTCGACCCTGTTTCAGTCAAAGCAGTTGCCAAAATGGTCAAAGAACCACCTTCTTCGATATTACGGGCTGCACCAAAGAAACGCTTTGGTTTGTGAAGTGCATTGGCATCAACACCACCTGAAAGAACTTTGCCAGATGCAGGAGCAACCGTATTATAGGCACGAGCCAAGCGGGTAATTGAGTCCAGTAAGATCACAACGTCATGACCACATTCAACTAAACGTTTTGCTTTTTCAAGCACCATGCCTGCAACACGAACGTGACGATCAGCCGGTTCATCAAAAGTTGATGAAATAACTTCAGCATTCACACTACGTGCCATATCTGTTACTTCTTCAGGACGCTCGTCAATCAATAATACAATCATATAAACCTCAGGATGGTTTGCCGCAATTGCATTGGCAATTTCCTTCAGCAACATGGTTTTACCTGTTTTTGGCTGCGCCACAATCAAACCACGCTGTCCTTTTCCAATTGGGGAGAACAAATCAACTACGCGGGTTGAAATATTATCATGACCATTACCGGTCAAATTGAATTTCTTATTTGGGAAAAGCGGAGTCAAGTGATCAAATGGAACACGATCGCGAATATAATCCGGCGTACGTCCATTGATCGAGATTACCTTAATCAGCGGGAAATATTTTTCACCTTCCTTCGGAGGACGAATTGTACCGGTTACACTGTCCCCGGTTTTCAGTCCGAACAACTTAATTTGCGACTGAGAAACATAGATATCATCCGGTGAGTTCAAATAGTTATAATCACTGGAACGCAAGAAGCCATAACCATCAGGCATAATTTCCAAGACGCCGGAGTTGGTGATGATACCCTCAAACTCGTACGGTTTTTCCTGTTGTTGCTGATTATGGGTCTGACCTTGTCTGAACTTACCTTGTCCTTGTTGGTTATCCCACTTTTTATTTTTCTGACGGAAATCTTTCTGATTATCCCGCTGCACATCCTTTCTGGATTCCAGCTGAATTTCTTTCTTTGGCTCCGGCTGGTTAGCGGCTGGTTTTGGCTGCTCTTGAGAAGCTGTTGGAGCTACCATTTCGGCTTTTATTTCCTCCTCCTTAGCTTCTGAAGGTTTTATCTCAACTCGTTTGGGCTTAGGCGCTTCAGCTTTTTGCTCTTCCGGCTGACTCTGTTCTTCATCAGAATCCTTCACCTTATTTTTCTTCGAAAAATCGAACGCAGATGCCGCTTTAATAGCTACAGCAGTGCGACGACGGCGCTTTGGTTTATCATCGCCATCCTCCTGTTCTTCTTTAGCTCCTCCTTGCGTCGGGTGCTTAACAATATCATCAGGGTTGGATTTGGATTTTGCTGATTTATCTTTATTGGATTCAATTTTTTTCTCTGAAGCAAGAATGGCCTGTGTATCTAAGATCTTATAGATAAGATCCTGCTTTTTATAGGATTCTACTTTTTTGATTTTAAGCTCCTTGGCTATTTCCCTCAGATCAGGAAGCAGCTTTCTGCTTAATTCAATAATATCGTACATATTTTGAAAATTATTTTACAACCCAAAAAAACTATCTGGAGAAGTATATTGTAAACGGATTAAGAATCTTGGATTATTTTTCAACGAAATTCTTCTGCAATTATAATTAATAAGTGAATAATAGCAAAATAAATGCTTTTTTTTTCCATCAAAACAGTTTAAAACTCCGCAAATAGAAAAAATTCCCAGATGCGAAAATGTTCGTTCGTATAGCCAAATTGTCATTTCATCATCGAAAACGGCTACTTCATGAATTTAATCAAAAGTTTTTCTTTTCGAAAATTTAGAATCATTAATTTCGGCATCATAAACATTACTCCAATTTGTTGGTTTATTTTAAAAAACCAAACTAATGGAGTTCCACTAACATAACTCGAACCCAAAATGAGGCAGCTTAAGATTACAAAACAGGTAACGAACAGAGAAACACTCTCTTTGGACAAATACCTCCACGAAATTGGCAAAGTAGAATTACTGAGTGCCGAGAAAGAGGTAGAACTGGCTAAACGTATCAGAAAGGGTGACCGACAGGCGCTGGAGGAATTGATAAAGGGGAACCTGCGTTTTGTCGTTTCGGTATCTAAGCAATATCAGAACCAGGGCTTGAGTTTACCCGATTTGATTAACGAAGGTAATCTTGGTTTGATAAAAGCTGCCCAACGATTTGATGAAACACGTGGATTTAAATTCATCTCCTATGCTGTATGGTGGATTCGCCAGTCGATTTTGCAAGCCTTGGCCGAACAATCCCGAATCGTTCGCCTGCCGCTAAATAAAATAGGCAACATCAACAAAATCAATAAGACTTTCTCGAAACTGGAACAGGAATACCAGCGGGAACCCACCCCCGATGAAGTCGCAAAAATTTTGGAAACTTCGCCGGATATGGTCGAGGAAGCCATGAAGGTTTCTACCCACCATATTTCAATGGATGCACCTCTTCGTGACGAAGATGATAATAGTCTTTACGACGTAATGCTGAACGACGAATCTCCAAGCCCTGATAATGGACTAATTACCAATTCTCTAAGAAAAGAGATCGAGCGTACATTATCAACACTGGAAGAACGTGAATCCGAAATTCTAAAGCATTATTTCGGGCTGAACGGCTATCGCCAACATACACTGGAAGAAATTGGAGACATCTTCCAATTAACCCGGGAGCGTGTTCGTCAGATCAAAGAGAAATCAATCAAGAAGTTAAAAAACAACTACCGAAACAGGTTATTAAAAGCTTATCTCGGAAGATAAAGTTTAGCTATAATTTATTTAACCGGTTATATCTTTTTTTGATCTAATCATTACTTTTGGGTCAAATTCATATTTATGTCAGAAATTTTTGTTGCTCCTTCTATACTTTCTGCCGACTTCAATCAGCTCGGCAACGATATTGAAATGTTGAACAGCAGTGAAGCCGATTTTATTCACTGCGATGTTATGGACGGCGTTTTTGTTCCCAATATTTCGTTTGGTATTCCGGTAATTCAGCATGTCAACAAAGTGGCAACGAAGCCACTCGATGTACACCTGATGATTGTTAATCCGGATCAGTATATCGAAACTTTCAGGCATGCCGGGGCCGCAATTTTAACGGTACATTACGAAGCCTGTACCCATTTGCATCGTACAATTAGCCAAATTAAGGAAGCCGGCATGAAAGCCAGTGTGTGCTTAAATCCGCACACCCCTGTTCACTTGCTCGAAGATATTATTTCGGAACTGGACATGGTTTTGTTAATGTCAGTTAATCCTGGATTTGGTGGTCAAAATTTCATCAAAAACACCTATGAAAAGGTTAGCCGACTTCGAAAGTTAATTGACCAAAAGAACCCATCGTGCTTAATCGAAGTTGATGGAGGCGTTAATTATGAAACCGGAGCAAAACTCATTGAAGCCGGAGCAAACGTATTGGTAGCAGGAAGCTTTGTTTTTGAATCGAAAAATCCGATTGAGACAATCCAAAAGCTGAAATTAGTGTAAGGCATAATGTCCCTTTGCACCAGCCGGATGACAACTCTTTGATTTTGGAAGATCTTTTAGACTACAGTCGCTGGTGCAAGCAGCACACTTTTCGCCAGTAGTTTTGCCACCTCTCAGCTTTGTGTTCAAACTTCTAATTACAGTATAGAAACGCCTAAGAGCAGCAAAACCAGCTAAAGCTACAATGCCATATGTAATTAATTCTTGAATCATTTTCTATATACCAGAAGTCTTCAACCTACTTAATTGTTCACGAAAAAAAGGCAGAACTAACCACCAAGGTAGCATAAGCTAAGCCCCAAGCCAGCACCGTTGTATACACCATGGTAAAAACAGCCCAGAAAGTTTTTCCCGATTCATTCCGTATTGTTGCAATTACACCAATACATGGGAAATAAACCAGCACAAAGATTAGAAAAGCCAAAGCTACAGGAATTGAAATAACCGGCTTCCCTTTCATCGTCCCTGTGGCATATTTCTCCGCTTTAAGCTTGTCGCCCAAACCAACCGAGCTACCATCATCAACCTGGTACAACACCCCTAGCGTACTTACCACAATCTCCTTGGCTGGCAAACCTGCGACCAAGGCAATACTCATTTTCCAATCAAAGCCTAAAGGACTCATTACCGGTTCAACCAATTGACCGATTTGTCCAAGATAAGAGTTTTGAAGTCGAAGCGATTCCTGCTGAATCTTCAGTTGGTGAATTTGTTCCTCCCTATCCGACTGTCCACTGTTTTGAAGTTGAGCGATCTGCGCTCCTACAGCCTCCGACTGTTCGGTATGTCTTGGGAAATAGCCCAATGCCCAAACAATAACAACACCAACCAGAATAACTCCTCCGATTTTTCGCAAATACTGATAACTCTTATCCCACATGTGGACCAAAATATTCCGTAACGTTGGAATCCGGTACGGAGGCAACTCCAATACAAATGGTGTTTCCTTATTCCGGAAAATCGTTTTATTAAATATTTGAGCCATCAAAAAGGCAATCAAAATACCGGCAAAATAAATTACCCCAAGCACCAAAGCTGGTGAGTTTGGGAAAAATGCGGAGATAAACAGCACATAAACAGGCAAGCGGGCACTACACGACATAAACGGAATAATCAGCATCGTTAGCAAACGATCGCCCGGATTACGAAGCGTACGTGTAGACATGATCGCCGGCACATTACAGCCAAACCCCATGACCATCGGGATAAACGATCGACCGTGCAGGCCAAAAAAGTGCATAATCTTATCCATTATAAAAGCAGCCCTGGCCATGTAACCCGAATCCTCCATCAACGAAATGAAAAAGAAGAGGATCAGAATATTCGGAAGAAATACCAATACACTCCCCGTTCCGTCAATAATTCCATTCGTGAGCAAATCCCGAAGCATCCCCTCGGGCATTGAGGACCTAACAGTATCACCAATCCAGGTCACCAGGTTTCCAATCCAGGTCATCGGGTAAGCCCCTAAGGTAAAGGTGGCATAAAAAGTCGTCAGGATAAGTAAGATAAAAATCGGCATCCCCAGTAAAGGGTGAGTCAGAAAGCGATCAATTTTCTCTGAACTACTTGCTTCTTTTTTAAACCGATGCTTAAAAGTTTCCTTTAAGGCACCTGCGATAAAACCGTATTTAGCATCCGTAATAATGGTCTCGCTATCTTCATTGTATAGGCTTTCAATCCGAATACATTCTTCTTTGGTGACAGCTTTAATTTCTTCGAAATTGGAGTATTTCGACAAATTGAATAACGTTTCATTGTCCTTCTCCAAAAGCTTTAAAGAAAGAAAGCGGGATGATATTTTATCAGTAATCGGTCGGTTTTGCTTCACCTTTTCCCGAATTCGCTTGACCGATTTCTCAATCTCAGATCCGTAATTGATATGAATATGCCGTACAATCGGATCACGATCCTCATAAACATCAATGGCCTTTTGGAGCAAATCATCTACTCCTTTTCCTTTCGAACTAACTGTAGGAATAAAGGGAATTCCCGTTAGCTTGCCCAACTTCTGGTAATTGAAAACACTCTTATTCCGAATTAATTCATCGTACATATTTAAGGCACAAACCACCTTTATATCCATGTCAATCAATTGGGTCGTCAAAAATAAATTGCGCTCAAGATTCGACGAATCAATGACATTAATAACGATATCGGGTGTTTCTTTCCAGATATATTTCCGAACATAAATTTCTTCCGGAGAATAAGCTGTCAACGAATAAGTTCCGGGTAAATCGACCAGATTGAACAGATAACCATCCTTTTTAAACGATGCCTTTTTCGCATCCACGGTAACACCGCTATAGTTACCGACATGCTCTTTCGATCCGGATAGGAAGTTAAAGAGAGTGGTCTTTCCGCAGTTGGGGTTCCCTACCAGAGCAACATTAATAATTTTACCTTTTTCAGTAGCCGACCGTTTCAATACTTCACGATCAATAACCCCCTCATAACCAATCAAATTATCAACACTTGCTTCGTTCAGGGAAACAACCTCAATCAGGTTTGCTTCAGATCGCCGAAGCGTGATATTATAATCCATGATCTTGAACTCAATTGGCCCCTTAAAAGGTGTATTTTTAACAACCCGCACCTCTTTCCCTTTCACAAATCCCATTTCGGTGATTCGTTTCCGGAACGATCCGTGACCAAGCACTTTGGTTATAATTACTGATTCATTATTTCGAACTTCTGAAAGCCTCACCCGTACCTACCCTTGTTCTAATTTGAATTAAATAAAAATAGGATGCAAAGATAACTGAGTTTTTAAAATAACTTTAAAAAAAGGCAAAAAGCCCGCCAGTTATAGCCTTTAGTTTATATTTGTAGCTTATACTGTTGGATATGGAGGAAAATAACAATCTGAAGAAAATACAAGAGGCAATTGAATCGCTCCCCGAGAATTTCAGTATTCTGGAGGAACAGATTGATGTTGATCTTCAAATGGAGTATTTTGAATACACGAAGGACAAGAGTAACAATCAGCCTATTGAGAACTTTGAAGAAGCAGAACAAAAGTTATATGAGGCCGATACAACCGAGACTGAGAAAAAGAAATTACTGGTACGCTTAGCTGGCCACGACAAGGTTGATGCTTTCAGAATTATTGAACGTTACAAAGATCAAACAGAAGGAATGCTTCGCAACTGGGCAATTCTTGCCTTGCAGGAAAGTCGTATGATTCTCCAAAGCTCGCTACTCGACGAACAACAAGTTTTCATTTCAACAGGACTAGGTGGTAAAGGACAAAATATCCGCTACTTTATCACATTGCTCAACTCAGATGTAGATACAGAATTCACCGATGCACAAAAAAAGATGATTACCGATGAATTTCGGTATTTTCTGGAAAACAGCGGAGGCAAACTGGAGGAAATGGAATTTACACAGGGATTTGCTATCGGCTTGTTCCTTTTCCCCCTAAAAAAGAATTTACAGGATATTTTCAAATCGTTTATTGATGAATGTAATCAATATGGACATTTTCTGAAGGAAGACGTCATTATCACCAATGTAAAACGGTTATCGGTCGATGAAATAAAAGAGTTTTTAAAACAAGAAGATAAAAAAGAAAAAGAAGAACAAGACAATGAAGAAGAAGATTAACCTGGCACTACAGGTGCTGCCGCAGGCTGACAACAAGGATACCTATGACCTGGTGGATTGCGCCATCGCCGAAATACAGGCTTCAGGATTAAAATACAAAGTGTGCCCGTTTGAAACCGTAATTGAAGGCGAATACGACGAAGTAATGGCTTTGGTAAAGCGTGTTCACGAAGTTTTAGAAAAAAATGGCACCCAAAAGCTCATGACCTACATTAAAATACAAACTGTTTTTCAGCAAGATGTAACGATTGAGGACAAAATGCACAAATACGAATCTTAAAAAAGGGCATTTTTTATTTGCTTTTTTAAAATCAAAAATACTATATTTGCAGCGCGTTTAGCGAATGGCTCCGTAGCTTAATGGATAGAGCATCTGACTACGGATCAGAAGGTTGCAGGTTCGAGTCTTGCCGGGGTCACTCAAAAAGGTTGTCATAAATTTGACAACCTTTTTTATTTATTTGTACTCAACTTTCTACTGGTGTATTTTCAGAGTTGCAGTATCTGGCAGATCGACTCCCCGAACCTGAACCGATTTAAAATCATCAGTCTCCACCAGAGCCTTTAACTGTTGACCGACCAAAGCATCTTTCAGTAAAACCCCATCACTTTTATAAACGCACACACCCAACGGTCCACCATTCGGGTTTAAAATATCGAGATCATTCAAAACACAATCCGCAACATCTGTCATAAACAGAGCCGGACGCTGATCATCAGACGATGTCCGAAAAGCACAATTCATAAAACGAATATTTTCAGCATGTCTTAAATAAAAACCAGAAGCCGGCAATACACCAAACATAGTGGCTTCTGGGTAATCTTTCGGCTTATATTCAACCAGCCGCGTTGCATCGTCTAGGGTTCCTCCCCCTGCTGATTCGACAACGATATCATCTAATCGCACATTCCGAACCGGGAATCCGGGTTGACCAGTAATTGAACAAGCCGTTTTCCCTGCTGTTTTTATCCGAACATGACTAATACAAACCCCATCGATCTTCCCAACATGATCGACCGCTAAACCCTCCTGATAAGGTCTGGCACGATTCCCTAAACGAATAAAGATAGGGGCTTCAGTCCCTTCAACCTGAATATCGCTTATATTAACCCCTTCCATTGTTCCACCATCTACGATTTCAAGCGATATTGCCGAGCTTCCCGTTACCCTACCATAAAAAGTTGGTTCTTTAACCAAGGAAGGTTTAACGACACAATTAGAGATGGCAATATTCCGAAATCCACCATTTGATTCAGTTCCCAGCTTAATCGCATTACAGCGACTGCTTATAACACAATTGGTAATCGTAATATTCTCACAAGGACGAGGAGATGTACTTTTCAAGGTCACCCCATCATCATCGGAATCTGATATAAAATCAGAGACTGTGACATTACGACAACCATCTAAATCGAGTCCGTCGTTATTATAATTATTGCGGTTAAAAACTTTCACACCGCGAATCTGCACCAAATCACAAGCTAAATAATGCTGCATCCAACATCCGGAGTTGCGCAAACTGACATTCTCAACCAAAACATTTGTGCAAGTAATAAATCGCAGTAAATGAGGCCGGGTTATTCCCTCATCGTTTGTCGTCAGCTTTTTAAAACTGCTGCCTTGTCCATCAATCGTACCATAACCGGTTATACTCACATTCGTGGCATTTTCAGCATAAATCAATTGAATGGTTGCTTCCTGAGTCCGCAGCGAAACATAGGTAGGTTTCACTTTGGTATAATCTTTCAGGTTCCGACTTCCATACAGCACAGCCCCGCTTTCCAAATCCAAATTCACATGACTCTTTAGAAAAATAGAACCGGTTTTAAAATTTCCGGCAGGGATAACAACCGAACCTCCTCCTTCCTTAGCACAGGTATCAATCGCTTTCTGAATTGCCTGCGTCGACAGCAAGGTTGTGTCTGATACAGCCCCAAAATCGAGAATATTATATTCTTTGGCTGAAGCTTTTTGTGATAAATTGATAAAAACAGATAATGTTAGAATAGCATAAAATAATTTCATTGTTTGCATTAATTGAATAGGTTAGTCAAAAGTGTAGATGAAGTTATCAAACATGGCGGTTCCTCCGCTATAATCTGTATTGAAAGAGAATAAGCCTATTTTAGGACCTTTCCAGTTCCCGCTTAGAATATGAAAGTTGTCGCCTATTGTATCATAATTCGTTCTGTCTGTACTGAAATAAAATTGATTGTCTTTAGGGATGGCGCTTATTTGAAGTTTCAAGATTACTCGTGCCGTGTTAATTTTCCTTTCTTCCTTCAATCCGCCAATCTCTGAAAAGATGTAAACACCATCTTTTTTCTTTTTTAAACCTACCAAGGCAAAGTCCTTTGCCATCAGGCAAAGTCCTGCAACCTGACCGTCTTTCATTAAACGACCATCCAACTCGACCTGCGCTTGGCCAGAGTTTCCCATTACTTTCTGGGTTAAAGTGTTTCTGGCTTGCAAGAAACCAGGAGCATAAAGAGCCTTGATTGATAAAAATCCAGGTTTCTCTACCAACGACCAGGCTGAATCTACCGGATTGTGATTCCAAGCCCATTGAAGTCCCAGTTCGCTTTCATCAAAAGTATCTGATGATTGAGGTTTGAGCACTTCTGTTTCCTCTTCTGTAGCAGGATTCTTCCAAACATAAACAGGTTCTCCTATTCCGTTCCGATCCAGATCAACACCGATTACCGGCCATCCATTATTCCAGTACGCTGGCTCTAGATGCACTACCCGACCAACTGCAGGCACGGATTGAAAATGCAAGAACCACCATTCGCCTTCAGGCGTGTCTACCAAAGCCCCTTGATGCGGACCATTAATTGAAGTTGAACCGGTTTCCAAAACTACTTTCTTTTCATAAGGCCCATAAATATTTTTCGACCGCAAAACGGTCTGCCACCCGTTTTCAACTCCCCCCTCCGGGATACTCAGATAATAGTATCCATTTCGCTTATAAATTTTTGTTCCTTCGGCAACAGGACCGGTATACACGGTGTAGCCATCATCAAGCAAGGCTTTCCCGTCACTACTCATCCTGTGAATAATGATTGGCCCGGCTCCAACCTTACTGTGTCCGAGATATGCTTTCCCATCTTCGTCCCAAAATGGGCATGGATCTTCCCAGCCGACCACAGATAAAACCTGAACAAGAGGATCCCACGGACCTTCTGGCTTTTCTGCCGATGACATGAAAAGCCCTTCTTTAGGTGTGCAGAAATAAACCCAAAATTTTCCGTTATGAAATCTTATTGCAGGAGCCCAACTTCCTCCGGCATACCGATTATTGG
This sequence comes from Mangrovibacterium sp., assembly GCF_059905295.1. Classification (NCBI taxonomy): domain Bacteria; kingdom Pseudomonadati; phylum Bacteroidota; class Bacteroidia; order Marinilabiliales; family Prolixibacteraceae; genus Mangrovibacterium; species Mangrovibacterium sp. Next base: position 229 of record NZ_JBZQJF010000088.1, on the reverse strand, counting down.
ATGAATAGGCTTCATTGAATTCCAAGCGATCGTATATCCTTCCTATAATTGTCCAGTTTACCAAATCCGTTGAGTGAAGTACCGGCATTCCCATAAAATGAAATTCAGAACAAACCATATAATAATCGTCCCCAACACGAATCACGTCAGGATCGGAATAATCTACATTCAAAATCGGATTAATGTATGTTCCATTTCCCTGATCTCCCCAAGAATGGATGGACTGCCC
>NZ_JBZQJF010000087.1:0-16010 GCF_059905295.1 Mangrovibacterium sp. | reverse complement strand
GGGAAACATTATGCCAAAAGAATCTAAATGAAACTTCATAAGGTCACCATTAAAGAACTTCCGAACTTTGTCGACAGCAAGTGGTTTCAACAGTTGCCTGTTCACCCCGTTAGTTTAGATCGGGTGCAGTCGTTTAAGGCGAATCCGCACGCACGGGAGGAAGACCATGTTTTGTATTATTTCGAATCAGACGATGAAATTTTGGCCTTTCGAACGGTTTTTCCGGCTATGCTGAATTCTGAATCGGAGCGTTTTGTTTGGCTTAGCGGAGCCTGGACAGACCCCATTTACCGTAAAACAGGATTGTCGGTCAAGTTGCTGAAAGAGGTGGCTGCCGACTGGAACGGGCGGATGATGGCAACCAACTTTTCACCGGTGTCATCTAAATTGTACCGACGTTCAGGTTTGCTGAGTCCACTTTATTCCGGTAGTGGGCGTCGGTTTTATTTGAATCCCGATTTTAAGAAGTTGCTGGAGCCGCGTATTGGGAAGCTCGCTTTTGTTGGTGAGCTGATCAATTGGCTGTTGGCTTCTTCAGTTCGGAAGCGGATGGAGTCGTATGAGTCGGAATTACCGACCAATTTGCGATGGGAGAAGTTGGCCTTTCCCGATCAGCAGTGTCTGGAGCTAGCGAATGATCAACAAACGGATTTCTTTTTTAAGCGGGGAGAGGAGGAGCTGAAGTGGATTTTGGCTTATCCCTGGTTGTCGACCGACGATCCGACTTTTGAGCATACGTATCCGTTTAGCTCTTATGTAAGGCAATTCGAACTTTATACGGTTAAGCTGTTTGAGTCCGGGCAATTCGTTGGCTTCCTGATTTATTCGTTACGCGATGGCCATTTAAAATTGCTTCATCAACATTTCTTGAAGGACATGTCCGAAGCTGTTGCCGGCTATCTAATTGCTGTGGCGGTAGATTCGGAGAGCGCGATGGCGACAATTTTGCAGCCTGAAGTGGCCCGAAAGATGCAGCTATTACCCAATCCGTTTTTGTTTTCCAAAGAATTTAAACACAGTATTTTTACAAGTTGGGCAAAGCTGCCTCAAAACAGTCTGATTCAACCTGCTGAGGGGGATTTTATCTTTACTTGATTCCGTGGTAAAGGGAAAAATTGCTTATTTTCGTCAAAAATTTTTTGACATGAAAATTTACAACCTCAGCGAATCAACTTCAATTTTTAACCAATACATTTCCGAAATACGCGACGAAAGCATTCAGCAAGACCCACTTCGTTTTCGTCGAAATCTGGAGCGTTTGGGGGAAGTGTTTGCATACGAAATCAGTAAAACACTCGATTATAAAGTGTCTGATGTAAAAACTCCGCTGGGTATTGCCCAAGTGCCGGTGTTGAGACAGCAACCGGTTTTGGCGACCATCCTGCGCGCAGGGCTTCCACTGCAGCAAGGGCTACTGAATGTCTTCGACAAAGCCGAGAATGCGTTCATTTCAGCCTATCGCAAGTACGACGACGAAGGTGAATTTCACATTGAATTTGAATACCTGGCAACACCGGACCTGAGCGATAAAGTGCTGATGATAACCGATCCGATGCTGGCTTCAGGTTCTTCAATGGAGATTGCTTACAAAGCGATGATGCAAAAAGGCGAACCGCAACATGTGCATTTGGTTGCGATTATTGCGAGTCGTAAGGGAGTAGACCATGTGAAGCAGCACATTAAAGCGAAGAATGTAACGCTTTGGGTTGGTGCCATCGACGAGGAAATGACCATGAAATCGTACATTGTACCGGGCTTGGGTGATGCTGGTGATTTGGCATTCGGACCGAAGATTGATTCACACTAGATATTGACCAACGAAAAGATACAGAGCCGGAATGTCCGGCTTTTTTTGTGCGATTTTGTTAGTGTATCAGCCTTTCGTAGCGCGCACTGCAAACACCATCGGCAGCATATTTCCCATGTGCTTAATCCTGTATTTGTTTTCGTCACAGGCAACGGTTTTATTAAAGCAGTTGTAAGGTGAATAGTCAAATTCGTCGAACGCATCAATCTGCATTTTTGATTTCAGAAGGCTGTTGAGTACCTCGCTGGTTGGATGGTTCCAGCATACCGATTCCAACATGATTGGTGCGCCACGGTCGGTGTAGGTGCCGCTTTCGGTTTCCACAATTGTTTCTCTGTTGAAATAGTCATATTCGATGTGGTTGAAATTGGAGTCGAAGATCCACACCACAGGATGAAACTCAACCAATAGAAGTTCGCCTCCGGGTTCCAGGAAATTAGCAATAACTTCAGCCCAACGATTCAGATCGGGTAACCAGCCAATGACGCCGTAGCTGGTAAACACCAGGTCGAACGAGTCGTCGAGCTGGTTGGGTAAATCGTACAGGTCGCAGCAAATAAACCGAACGTCTTGCTCGCAGTCTTTAGCCAGCTGTTGCGCACGGCGAATAGCTTCGTCCGACAGATCGACAGCTGTAACCTTTGCTCCCATCCGCGCCAGCGAAATGCTGTCCTGCCCAAAATGGCATTGCAGGTGAAGCACTTTCTTTCCTTCTATATTTCCGAGTCGCTCCAGCTCAATGCTTTGCAGTGAGCTGCCTCCTGAAGTGAATTCCTTCACCCCGTAAAAATCCGAGTCGAAATGAATGGCTGTTCTGGCATTCCAAAGCTTACGGTTGATGTCGATGTAATTGGGTTTCATATTGGTTTATTTTGAAAGCAGCCTCAAGGTATTAACTTTGCGCAATAAGGGCAAACGTAATTATGACGGAATTGAACGACGAACAAAGACAGGCTTTTTCAAAAGCTGCGGCACTATGCAGCCGGGCCGAGAAAAGTCCCGGTGCTATTCAGAAGAAACTAGGGCAGTGGGGCCTGTCGCCTGAGGATGCCGAGCCGGTTATGCAACTGCTTTTTCAGCAAAAATTTTTGGATGAGGAGCGTTTTGCCTGTAGCTATGTGCGCGATAAGTTTCGGTTTAACCAATGGGGACGGGTAAAAATTGCCTTTCACCTGAAAGCCGAAGGAATATCAGGCTCTATGGTGCAGCTTGCCCTGGCCGAAATTGATGAGGATGCTTACCGCGCCATGCTGAAAGACCTATTGGCGGATAAAATACGTAAAACCAAAGCTGCCAACCAATATGATTTGAAAGCGAAAATTTTCCGCTTTGGCCAAAGTCGCGGCTTCGAGCAGGATTTGATCCTTTCCGTATTCGAAGAACTTCATCGCGTAGGCTAGCCGTTGATTTTCACTTCACTGTGTCTGCTTATCTTTTACTTTCCCTTTGTTGGTTTCCAGTTCCGCTTAATTATTTTCCAGTTTCTCTTAATTATATTTCACTACTGCTTAATTATTTTCCAGTTCCCCTTATCTTTCTTCCAGCTCTCCTTAATTATCTTCCAGCTCTCCTTATCTTTTTTTCAGTTCTACTTAATTATCTTCCAGTTCTACTTAAAAAAGTTTAAGAAAAGCTGTAAAACTATTAAGGAAAACTAAAATAAATTTAAGCATTGCTGTAAAATTATTAAGCAAAGCTGTAATTTATTGAAGGAAAGATACGAAATAGCCGATTCGTAAATTCCCCCAATGGTGGCGGGGCCGTTGCTTTTAATTGAGGGCCGTATTTATCGGGCCGCCGTAATAAAAGCAGAAATATATCATAGGTTCGCAATGCAAATCTGAAACTTTCAGTATTGAAGAAGGAGGTTCTTACCAGTTTTCAATATTAATCAACAGGGGGTTTTAAAGCCAAATTGAAAAACGTATTTTTAGGGAATGGGAAAAAGCCGGAGTGCCGGTTTGTGAAAAAGATTTAAACGACTTGAGAATGATTCCATTTACGCATTTACATGTTCACTCGCAATACTCCATTTTGGATGGTGCAGCCAGTGTAAAAGGGCTGGTGAGCAAAGCCAAGAACGATGGTATGACTGCCCTTGCATTGACCGACCACGGGATGATGTTCGGGATTAAAGAGTTTTGGGACACCTGTAAGAAGGAAGGCATGAAGCCTATTTTAGGTTGCGAAACTTATGTGGCTTCTCGCTCCATTGCGGATAAAAGCGATAAGGTTGACCGCTCGGGTGACCACTTGATCCTGCTGGCAAAGAATCGTACGGGTTATGTGAATCTGATCAAGCTGATTTCAACGGCTGCAACCGATGGGTTCTACTACAAACCGCGTATCGACAAGGCCTTACTGGAGAAGCATAGCGAGGGCCTCATTGTGTCGTCGTCTTGTTTGGGAGGCGAGGTGCCGCAGCATATCATGAATACCACATTCGAGGAAGCCGAAGAAACGGTGAAGTGGTTCAAGGGTGTGTTTGGCGACGATTATTACCTGGAACTGCAACGACACAACTCTGAAATGCCAGAGCTGAACGAGCAGGTATATAAGTACCAGGTAATGGTGAACGAACGCGTACTGGAACTGGCAAAAAAATACGACGTCAAGGTGATTTGTACCAACGACGTTCACTTTATAAATAAAGAAGACGCCGACGCACACGACTTGCTGATTTGTTTGAATACCGGGAAGGATTTTGATGACCCAAACCGGATGCGTTACACCAAACAAGAGTGGTTTAAAACGCAGGCCGAAATGAACGAGCTGTTTGGCGATGTGCCCGAGGCGCTGAAGAATACCCAGGAAATTGTCGATAAGGTTGAAGTATTTGAACTGAACTCGTCGCCTATTATGCCTCCGTTCCCGATTCCCGAGGAGTTTGGGACGATGGACGAATACCTGGAGAAGTTTAATGAAGCAGCCATTACCGAGGAGTTTGGAGAGAAAAGTGTTGAGCGCAACGGCGGTTACGAAAAAACAGTGCGTGTGAAGCTTGAGTCGGACTACCTGCAGCACTTAACCTATGAAGGCGCTTACGTGCGTTACGGAAATCCGATGCCTCACGATGTGAAAGAGCGGATTGACTTTGAGCTGGATACCATTAAAACAATGGGTTTCCCCGGTTACTTCCTGATTGTGCAGGACTTCATCAATGCGGCCCGTGATATGGGAGTACTTGTTGGTCCCGGTCGTGGATCGGCTGCCGGTGCAGCCGTTTCGTACTGCGTAGGGATTACCAACATCGACCCGATTAAGTACGATTTGCTGTTCGAACGTTTCCTGAACCCCGACCGGATCTCCATGCCCGATGTCGATATCGACTTTGATGATGATGGTCGCCAAATGGTACTCGACTGGGTGACCGATAAATATGGGCAGGATAAGGTGGCCCACATTTGTACCTTCGGTACCATGGCAACCAAGCTGGCCATCCGTGATGTAGCGCGGGTATTGAAGCTGCCTTTGCCCGATGCCGACCGTTTGGCCAAGTTGGTGCCCGAAGCTCCCAAAATGAGTTTCGCCAAGGCCTACAAGGAAAGCCCCGAGCTGGCTGCCGAAAAAGACTCGGAAGATCCGCTGATCCGCGATACCCTGAAGTTTGCCGGAACCCTTGAGGGGTCGGTGCGTCAAACCGGAGTGCATGCCTGCGGGATTTTGATTAGCCGCGACCCGCTGACCGATCACATTCCGATTATGCCAACCAAGGAAGAGCATTTGTACACGACCCAGTACGACGGTCGTTTTGTTGAGGCGATCGGTTTGCTGAAAATGGACTTCCTGGGGTTGAAGACCCTTTCAATTATAAAAGAATGTCTCGAAAATATACGCCTTTCAAAAGGGATTGAGATCGATATCGATGCCATCCCGATGGACGATGAGAAGACCTTTGAGTTGTTTAGCCACGGCGACACTACGGCGATTTTCCAGTTTGAATCGCCGGGGATGAAAAAGCACCTGCGTAATCTGAAGCCTAACCGTTTTGAGGACCTGGTTGCGATGAACGCTTTGTATCGTCCCGGTCCAATGGAATACATCCCCGATTATATTGAGCGGAAACATGGCCGTAAAAAGGTGGAATATGACCACCCAATGATGGAAAAATACCTGAGCGATACCCACGGTATTACGGTGTTCCAGGAGCAGGTGATGCTTTTGTCGCGTCATCTGGGGGGCTTTACCCGTGGTGACTCCGACTCGCTGCGTAAAGCGATGGGGAAAAAGCTTATTGCCATGATGGACAAACTGAAAGTGAAGTTTGTGGAAGGTTGTAAGGCCAACCCGGACTTTGTGGAAGGTTGTAAACAAATGGGCAAAGAAAATGAAATTGAGAAACTCGTCAACAAGATTTGGAAGGACTGGGAAGCTTTTGCCAGTTATGCCTTTAACAAATCGCACTCGGTTTGTTACGCCTATATTGCCTATCAAACCGGTTATCTGAAAGCCCACTATCCTGCTGAGTTTATGGCGGCCAACATGAGCCGTAACCTGAGCAATATTACCGATATTACCAAATTGATGGAAGAATCGAAGCGAATGGGAATCAATGTATTTGGCCCCGATGTGAATGAGTCGTTCCAGAAGTTTACGGTAAACAAAAAGGGCGATGTGCGCTTCGGTATGGCTGCCATTAAAGGGGTTGGCGCTGGTGCTGTTGCCGATATTGTTAAGGCACGCGAGGATGGACCGTTTAAAGATGTCTTCGATTTTGCAGAGCGTGTAAACTTACAGTCGGTCAACAAGAAAAATATTGAAGGTCTCGCATCTGCCGGTGCTTTTGACAGCATGGGGATGAAACGTTCGCAGTTTTTTGCTGCAGCCGATGAGAACGATGCTCCTTTCATTGAGAAACTGATTAAGTATGGCCATCAAATTCAATCGGAAAGTAATAATGCTATGCAGTCGCTTTTCGGCGATGTGATGTCGGCGCAGGCTGTAAAAACGCCCGATATCCCGAAGGTTCCGGAATTTGCCAACCTGGTCTTGCTTGAGAAAGAAAAATCGTTGATCGGGATCTATCTGTCGGCTCACCCGTTGGATGACTATAAACTGGAGTTCGATAATTTTGTCAGTCGCGAGTTCACACTGAAGAACCTGAATAACAACATAGATGCTTTGAATGGTCGCGAAATTACTTTTGCCGGAATGGTTACTGAGGCTTTCGAGACGGTTGGTAAAACCGGGAAACCTTACAGCAAATTAACTCTTTCCGACTATGAAGATTCTTATACCATGTTTTTCTTTGGAAAAGACTATGTAGAGTTCGGTAAGTTTTGTAAGCCTAACATCTTTATCATGGTGAAAGGCGTGGTGCAGGAAAGTTTCCGGGGAGGACTGGAGTACCGGGTTCGGCATGTTGAGATGCTTGAAGAAGTACGAAAGAACCAGGTGAAAGCGGTTACTGTAGAAATTGCTGTACAGGCCATCACCGACGAATTTATTCAGGAAGTGGATCAACTATGCCGGCAAAACAAAGGAAGTGCCCTGCTTAAGTTTAATTTGTGGGATACTGAAACAAAATCTGTAGTCAATCTGTTTTCAAGAAACACTCGAATTGAGTTGAATCAGGAATTTGAGACATTTTTGAGGAAACACGAAAATATCTCTTTCAAAATTAATTAATTTTGTGCCGCACATTAGTGCGTTTTGTTTGATGGTTTAGACCTGTAAGCTATTGATGAGTAATTGGTTATTATCGAAATAAATTGAATTTTAAAACAAAAAAATATTGAATTATGGCAATTGAAGTAACTGACGCAAATTTTGAAGAAGTAGTATTGAAATCGGAAATCCCTGTATTGGTTGATTTCTGGGCTGAATGGTGTGGGCCATGTCGCATGGTAGCTCCTGTTGTTGAAGAATTATCGCAGGAATACGACGGTAAGATTCTGGTAACTAAAGTTGATGTCGACAGCAATCCGAATACTGCTATGCAGTTTGGTATCCGTAACATCCCAACAATCCTTTTCATTAAAGGTGGCGAAGTTGTGGACAAACACGTTGGTGCTGCTCCAAAATCAAGCCTGGCTTCAAAAGTTGATGCTATTCTGTAAGCAACTACATAAACGATCGGATAAAGGCGTGAAGGAATTCATGCCTTTTTTTCTGAAGTCAATTGAACGTATGGATGCAAAGGCGTTTTCTGTTACTGCATTTCTCCGGGATGTTTTGAAGACAACCTGACAACCTCGGAAAACAAGGACAACAGGAAATACAGAATGTTTCCCGGCTTTCAGACCTGTTGATGATTCTCCGAAATCAGATATGTTTTGTTTGTTGAGAGCTTGTGTTTCAGGCCGACAATCCTAAATTTGTAAATATGAATAACCTGTTTGACATCCAGCAATTTCAGCAGTTCGATAACCTGGAACTGATTGCCCGCGAAGTGGTCGAAGGTTTTATTACGGGTTTACACCGCAGCCCTTTTCATGGTTTCTCGGTTGAGTTTGCCGAGCATCGTCAATATAACCAGGGGGAACCGACCAAGCACATCGACTGGAAATTGTTTGCCCGCTCCGACCGCTTGTATGTCAAACAGTACGAAGAGGAAACCAATTTACGTTGTCAGTTAGTGCTCGACACCTCGTCTTCGATGCTTTTCCCGTTCAACACAGGCAAGGATAAACGAATCAATAAGCTGGCATTTTCGGTCTATTGCTCTGCAGCTTTAATGTACCTTATGCGTAAGCAGCGCGATGCAGTTGGTCTTTCACTTTTTTCCGATCATATTGAATTTCATTCCGGGAATCGCTTGTCCTCGGTTCATTCCGAATTGCTTTACGGCAAATTGGCGGGGCTTCTTTCCGCCGGAAAGGACGACCTGAATAAGACGACAAACACGGTTGCCGCTTTACATCAGATTGCCGAGCAAGTGCATAAACGCTCGCTGGTGATCATTTTTAGCGATATGCTCGACGAGCACACCGATGATGAGCTGTTTTCGGCTTTGCAGCATTTACGCTACAATAAGCACGAGGTCATCCTGTTTCATGTAACCGACCACAAGCAGGAGCGGGAGCTCGACTTCAGCAATCGCCCATATCGTTTTGTGGATCTGGAAACCGGTCAGCATCTTCGCTTTTCACCAGGCGAACTGAAAAAGCGCTATCGGGAAGCTGTTAAAAACTACTTTGAGGAGTTAAAAGTGAAATGCGGTCAGTACCAGATTGATTTGGTAGAAGCCGATATTCACCAGGATTTCTCGGCAGTACTAATGAATTTCCTGTTAAAACGGAAGCGCTTGTTTTAATCTTTCGTTTGCGGAATCAGGGTACAGCATACCGGGTAGTGATCTGAATAATCAACCCGATCAATCTTAAAATTATAGGCTTTAAATTGGGAACTATGCATAATGTAGTCAATCCGGAAGGATGGCAAGCGTCCCAGGTAGGTATTGCCAATGCCTGATCCCGATTCAACAAAAGCATCTTTCAAATCGCCCCGAACCGTATGATAGGCGTACGAAACCGGTGTGTCGTTAAAGTCTCCGCAAACCAGCACCGGATAGGGGGAGGCTTCGATTTGACGGCGAAGCTCTTCGGCTTGTTCAGCCCGTTTGATAAATGCCTTTTTCAGTTTCGATCCAAACAAGCGAAACTCTTTCATATTGTTGTCCTGTTTGTTGATCGAAATTGAATCCAGCGAACTGATATCTTGCTCTGTAAAACGATAGCTCTCCAGGTGACAGTTGAAGATACGGAGCGTGTCGGTAGGAGTCACAACATCGGTAATAATGATCATATTGCCAGTGCCTTCAAAATGAACGTCTTCTTTATGAATGATTGGGAAGGTTGTTAAGGTAATGGGACCGTGTGCTCTTCCTGCATCTGCATGGGTTGGCAATCCTTTCAGGTTAAATTGCTTGATAAAGCCGGCATAGCCTTTCTTGTTTAAGAAAGTCATTTCCTGGAAACAAAGAATGTTTGGCTTTTTATCTTTGAGATAATCCAAAATGGTCTGGGCATTTTTTGTGGCCTCCTTGTACTTATAACCTTTCGCAATAAATGCTTTCACGTTGTAGCTGCATACAACAATTCCTTTTTCCTTAGTTTCTTTGGGTGAAAATTGGAAATAATTTTGAAGATGGGAATATCCTATCGCAATACAAATAATGGACATGAGTGCCCATTTGGGCGAAGTAAATAGCCAATAAAGAATGAACAGGATGTTGATTAGCAGGATGTAAGGATAGGATAGTCCGATGACTGCCGGCACCCAAAATACGGCTGGGCTTACCCAAACCGAAAGGTAAATGAATAACAGGGTGAACGCAGCTATGATATTCAAAAAGAGGATGATATTTCGGAAAAATCGTTTCAAGCGGAATCTGTTTAATTGTGTTTCTCAAGTAAAGATAAAAAACCAACGGTATCTGCCAATCACGTTGTGCGCCCGAACATTTATTTTTTTGTGATTTAAACACTGATTTACATTTGTCCTCCTGTCCATTCTGCTTTGACCATCCTGTCTTTGCCGTTTAGGTCTTTTCGAAGGGAGATATTTATGTACCCCATTTGTTGCAGTAGGTCGCAGCATTCCAGGCCGAAGGCTTCATTAATTTCCCAATAGATTAATCCCCCCGGGCTGAGATTCAATTGCCCGAAACGTGCCAGTGCTTCGTAAAATACGAGCGGCTGATTGTTCTCAACAAAAAGGGCCAGATGAGGTTCAAAGTCGAGTACATTGGATTGCATGAGTGCTTGTTCCGAAAGGCGAATGTATGGTGGGTTGCTCACCAAAATATCAACCTGATGTGGTAGCTGTGTTCGGGTTGAATTTAAGATATCCAGTTCGAAAAAATAAACTTCAGCCTGGTTTAGTTCGGCATTGAGGTGAGCGATCTTCAGTGCCTCTGGCGATATGTCACAGGCTGAGATGAGCAATTCAGGCAGATTCTTTTTTAAGGCAATAGGGATACAGCCGCTACCTGTGCCGACATCCAGAATTCGGGCTTCCGCATGTGGCCGGTCTTTAATAATCCAGTCGATCAGTTCCTCTGTTTCAGGTCTGGGAATCAGCACGTGTTCCGAAACCTGAAATTTCAGATCGTAGAATTCAGCCTCTCCAAAAATGTATTGGATTGGCTCATGCTTCTTCAGTCGCGTTACAATTTCTACAATATTTTCACGATCGTCCTCACTAAGTTGATCATCATTTTTCAGGATCAGATCAGTCAATGAGTAACTCTTTAGCCAGGAAAAAATCATCCTGATAAAGCTTTCGATCTCTTCACCGGGGTAGTAATCCCGTAATTCCTGACGAATATATTGTAGGCTTGCTTGCATTATTTGTATTTTTGGCAAATTTAAGTTTTTTCTGTATTGTGACTCAGGCTGAAATTTATATGAAGCGTTGCATCGAACTTGCCGAACTGGGCAGGGGTGAGGTTGCACCCAACCCAATGGTTGGAGCGGTAGTTGTGCATCATGGTCGGATTATTGGCGAAGGCTATCATCGTCAATGTGGTGGACCACATGCGGAAGTTCATGCAATTAACGCAGTTAAAGATAAGGAATTGTTGAAAGAATCGACAATTTATGTGAGCCTGGAGCCCTGTGCCCATTATGGGAAAACGCCTCCCTGCTCCGATCTGATTATTGCCAGCGGTATTCCTCACGTTGTGGTTGGCTCGGTCGACCCGTTTGCCAAAGTGGCCGGAAAGGGAATTGAAAAAATGTTGAAAGCCGGTGTTCAGGTTGATGTTGGAATTCTGAACGAAGCTTGCCTGGAACTGAATAAGCGCTTTTTTACTTTTCATCAAAGGAAACGCCCGTTTATCTACCTGAAATGGGCGCAAACGCTGGATGGCTACCTGGATATTGATCGTTCTCATCCCGAGTTTGGTCAGCCTACCTGGATTAGTAATGAGTTATCGCGACGCATGGTACATAAGCAACGTACCGAGGTTGATGCCCTGCTGATTGGAACCAATACGGCTTGGAAAGATAACCCGTCGTTGACCGTTCGCGAGTGGGTCGGTCGCCAGCCGGTTCGACTGGTACTGGACCGAATGAATCGCCTTCCCGCAGATATCCACTTAAAAGATCATACTGCCCACACAGTTGTTTTTACCTCGAAACTACTGGAATCGCAAGATAATTTGGAATATGTGGTTTTGGATTATGCGTCGAATATTGTTCCGCAGATCCTGAAATGGATGTACGAGCAAAATTTGCAGTCGGTAGTTGTTGAGGGTGGGCGACAGCTGCTACAGGCTTTTATCGATCAGGGAATGTGGGATGAGGCGCATGTTTACATTGGGCATAGCTGGTTTGGAAGTGGTGTTGCCGCTCCAAAATTAAATGCCTTGCCAGTAACAAACGAGCTGCTGCACGATACCCAATTGCAGGTTTTTGTACATTCCCCAAAGGACTAATAAGCTGGACTCTATTGTAAAATCGAGCTCAGGTTAATAGGATTTAGGACCATCCGGAATGAGTTGAATTCCCAATTCATTTTCAACATACATGAAATAGTAAAATAGTTTGTGATTCAGTTCGAAACCATAATCGATATTGGTTTGGTAGTCGATATTCCCTTCAATAACCTCGGGATAGCGGTACCCAATATGTTGGTAGTTCCACGCATCGACATAACGTTTGTTCCAACTCTCGTAATAGCTTTGTGTATGGTACTTTGACGGTGTGCCGTGGATTAAATACCAGCTATCAAAGCCGGGATCTAAAACAATGAGTTCGTAAGTTATGCTGTCTTCCTGGGCAGTCGGTTCTTGTTCCTGGATAACCAGTTCCCGCTTGTTCGTACAAGCCATTGCGAGTACGATGAAAAGCGCTGTGATGAATAAATATTTCATGGCATCTGTTTTTTATCTTCTACGAAATATCAATTCGTTTGTTAATCAATAATAAATTATCGAATTTTAGTGAGGGAACCAAGATTCGAAATATGGATAGTATGCTCTCTTATTTGAATGAACACTTAACGATAGTGCTGAATGCACTGTATTTGTTGACTGTTATCTTTATTGCCATTCTGATTATTTTAGAAAACAGAAGCCCGCTAAAAACAATCAGTTGGATCTTAGTTGTGGTTCTTTTACCTTTTATAGGTATGGTCTTTTTCTTGTTTTTCGGGCAGGAGTATCGTAAGAAGAAAATGTTTTCGCGCAAGGGCTTAAAGGGGCTGGAACGTTTGCGAAAGATGACGCAGGACCAGATGGTTAGCATCCCACAGGCATTTTTCGATTTACCCGAAGCTGTTCTAAGTAAAAAACATTTGGTGAGTTTGATGCTTTCAAATTCGAATGCATTGTTGACATCGGATAACGAGCTTACAGTATTAAAAAACGGGGAACAGACCTTCCCTGCTATTTTTCAGGCCATTGAATCTGCCAAACATCATATTCATGTTGAGTTTTATATTATTGAAAATGATACTCTGGGGAATCAGCTCCGAGATATTTTGATTCGCAAATCGCGTGAAGGTGTTCATGTTCGCTTGATTTACGATGATGTGGGCAGCTGGGCCTTACCACGGAAATACATTAACTCGCTGAAGGAGGCAGGGGTGAAGATCGATTGTTTCATGAAGGTGCGTTTCCCGCATTTGACCTCCCGGGCGAACTACCGGAATCATCGGAAAATTGTGGTCGTCGATGGTCATACGGCTTTTGTGGGTGGTTTGAATATTGCTGATCGGTACCTGAATGGCACGAAGTCAATGGGTGTTTGGCGCGATACACACCTGATGATCCGCGGAGGAGCAGCAACAATGCTGCAGGTTATTTTTATGGCCGATTGGTATTTTGTGTCCAGGGAGATCTTGCATGGGGAAGAATACTTTCGTCCGGTGGTTGATGGAAAAGGGAAATTGGTGCAGATTGTTGCTAGTGGACCCGACTCGGATTGGGAGAGTATTGGTCAGGCTTACTTTGCCGCTATTGCTTCGGCTCAAGAGCGGGTTTACATCAACACACCATACCTGATTCCAACTCCTGAGATTTTAAATGCATTAAAGGTTGCCGCTATGGGAAGTGTCGATGTCCGAATTTTGGTTCCTTACAAATCGGATGCACTGACTCCCAAATGGAGTACGCGTTCGTTTATTGCAGAACTGCTGGAGGCGGGAGTGAAAATTTATTTCTACGAGGCCGGTTTTCTGCATAGCAAACTCATTTTGGTTGATGGTGTTTTTGCATCTGTGGGAACGGCCAATTTCGACTTCCGAAGTTTGGAAACCAATTTTGAGGTTAATGCGATGGTTTATAACGAAGCATTTACCCGGCAACTGGAAGAGCAGTTTATGGCCGACTTACAGCAGAGTCGGGAGGTAATTGCAGAGGATTGGGACCAACGTCCACGACTCGAAAAAGCCAAGGAATCTTTCGCCCGTCTGTTGAGTCCGATGCTTTAAAAAGCACATTTTTATTACCTGTTATTTTCTTTTAAAAAAGTGAATCAACTTGAATAACAAATCAAGAAATTGCGTACAATTGTAAGCCCGTTTTTAAGAAATCGCTTCCTGTTTAAGGCATTGGTAGTTAGGCTGATGTTTGGTGTTTTGAGCGTGATTGATTCTTGGGTTTCGGGTTTGTTTTAACTGGTAATTTTTAACTTGTTTTTTCTTTTTGAAATCATAAAATGCAATCAACACTTATTCTGGTAGATTCATTGGAGCAATGGAAACCCTACTATGAAACAGAAAGCCTGATTACAGGAGCAGATTATTTGCAGAATGACGAATTGAGTAAACAGCCCTTGTTGGTAATAAACCTTTGCAGCTCGCACGAGTATCACACCGAAGGGTATTATTGCTCGTTGTTAGCCCAGGCCCGGGGCCACAAAGTTCTACCGGATGTTGATGTTCTGAACCGGATTGAAAACGGGGCCCTTACCCGTATGGACGATGGGTTGCAAAAACAATGTTACAAGTGGATGCAAGCTCAGAATACTACTGTTGAATCATTTGATATAGACATCTATTTTGGCCTGACCGCCGAACCTGAACTGGAAAAGATTGCCCGTTATATTTTCGAGCAGCTGCCTTGCCCGCTAATACGGGTAACCCTGGCTAACCGGGCTAAAAACCAGATCGATTCGGTTAAAATTATTAGTCTGAAGGATTTATCCGAGGTACAGGAAGATCTGTTTGCCACGGCTTTGGATAACTTCAACAAAAAAATCTGGCGTCAGCCGCGTCACCACCGGGCATCGCGTTTTGATTTGGCGATTCTGTATGATCCGGAAGAAAAATTACCTCCGAGTAATAAAGGGGCTTTGAACCGGTTTTTGAGTCAGGCTAAAAAGATGAATATCAACGCCGAATTGATTACCGAGGACGATACAACCCGTCTGCTCGAATTCGATGGCCTTTTTATTCGTCAAACAACGGCGCTGAACCACCTTACTTACCGGCTGTCGCAAAAGGCTCATCAGGCAGATATGGTTGTGATTGACGATCCACTCTCGATTATCCGTTGTACCAATAAGGTGTACCTGAAAGAGTTGCTCGATCGGGAGGGGATTCCAACACCAAAGTCGAAACTGATTTTCAAAAATAACCTGGCTTCGTTTACCGAGGTAACGGAATGTCTGGGCAACCCGATTGTCCTGAAGATTCCCGATGGATCGTTCTCTGTGGGGATGTATAAAGTGACTACCGAGCAGGAATACCAGTCGGCATTGGAAGAATTGTCGGAACGGACTTCAGTGTTTCTGGCGCAGGAGTTTGTCCCCACGCCTTTCGACTGGCGGATAGGTATTATCAATGGCGAAGCGTTGTATGCCTGCAAATACTTTATGGCTCGTGGGCATTGGCAAATTTATAATCACGATGGAAAGAAAACCAAGTCGGGAGCCTGGGAGTCGGTACCTATTGGCAAAGCACCAAAGCATGTGGTGCGCAATGCCGTAAAGGCGGCATCCCTGATCGGTAAAGGGCTATATGGTGTTGATGTAAAGGAAATTGATGGTAGGTCGTTGGTAATTGAGGTAAACGATAATCCGTCAATCGATCATGGCGTGGAAGATGATATTTTGGGTGATGAATTGTATCGGCAAATTTTACGGGAATTTGTTAGCCGCATGGAGTTAAAAGGACGAAAATGATAAATATTGCCCAAATAGAACAGGCACAAAAGGCCGATTTGAAGGAGATCTTTGTATTGGAGCAGCTTTGCTTTGATGCAGAAGCGTTTACTCGCCGGCAATTACGCTATTTATTGTCGCAGGCGAAAGGC
>NZ_JBZQJF010000086.1:0-6241 GCF_059905295.1 Mangrovibacterium sp. | reverse complement strand
TTGCTGTTCTTTTGTTGCTTTTTGGTAGAATTGAAATGTTGCCGTTACTACTTTATTTGTTTGTTGTTGATTGTTTTTGGCTTTCCTTCGACTGTGGACTAGGGATGTTCTGCGTCTTTTTTCCGTTTTTGGTGAAGTTCAGGTCTTCCTGTGTGGTTGATATTTTTTAATTTTATGAAAGTTGCAAACATAGTGTTGTGTGATAAATTGTGTTGTCTGGTTGTTTTCTTATTGTGGTCTGTTTGTTGTGGTTATTCCGGTTGATACTTGTCGGTTTTTGTTCGGTTTAAGTGTTGCTATATATTAATATATAGGGTGCGAGATTTCATTATGCTTTGTTTTTGATGTTAATGCTTGCATTATGAGCCGAAATGTGTCGAAGTTGGTGTTATAATGAATTAAGACCTGTTTTTTGTCATGAACCTAAAATAGGGGTATTGTGTTTATTGATGTGTGCGGACACTATTCTTGTGTTAATTTTATGTGTGCGGGCACATTTTTTCATCAAAAACCATTTTTTTTTGAAAAAGTATACTTAGTTTTGAAGAAATCTAAATAACAATTGAGTCTGGAAACAGGAGATTAAAATATTGACAGTTATGAATTACAGCCTTAGTTACATCGAAAAAACAATTGAGAAACTCCCGATCAATGTTGTGGAAAATCAATTGGTTGGCGCCAAAAAGATGGCGGAAATTATAGCCGGTATTATTAAAAAGAAGCAAGCTGAAGGGAAGATGGCTGTGCTGGGTCTGGCTACAGGTTCTTCTCCGATTAAGATTTACCAGGAGCTTGTTCGTTTGCACAAGGAAGAAGGATTAAGTTTTAAAAATGTAATCACTTTCAACCTGGATGAGTATTTCCCAATGGGACCTGAAGATGCGCAGAGCTATGTTTATTTTATGCATAAGCATCTGTTTAATCATATCGATATTTTGCCGGAGAATGTGAATATTCCGGATGGGTCGCTGAAGATTGAGGATGTGTCGGCTTTCTGTAATGCTTATGAAGAAAAGATTGAAGCTGCAGGTGGTATTGATATTCAAGTGTTGGGAATCGGTCGTTCCGGTCATATTGGTTTCAATGAACCAGGTTCAACTGTGAATTCTACAACACGTTTGGTGAAATTGGATTCGGTGACCATTTCAGATGCTATCAAAGATTTTGGTGATGAGAAGTTGGTTCCTCACCGGGCAATTACCATGGGTGTTGGAACAATTCTAAAAGCCCGGAAAATTATCCTAGCTGGTTGGGGAAAAGGAAAGTCTCCGATTTTGAAAGAGATGATCGAAGGACCGGTGAGTCCGGATGTTCCTGCCTCATTCCTGCAGTTGCATAAAGATGTAACTGTTTATTTAGATGCCGCAGCAACAGCTGAATTTACTCGTACTAAGGCTCCCTGGTTGGTAGGGGTTGTAGACTGGACTCCCAAAATGGTTAAAAGAGCTGTCGTTTGGTTGAGTCAAAAGATGGAAAAACCAATTTTGAAGTTGACAGATGAAGATTATAAAAAATCAGGTCTGCGTGACTTGCTCGTGGAGTATGGTGGCGCTTACGATCTGAATATTAAAATATTTAGCCAACTGCGTGATACAATTACCGGATGGCCGGGTGGCAAGCCGGGTGCTCATGAGAAAACCCGTCCTGAACGTCCGGAACCAGCTATTAAACGTTCAATTGTATTCAGCCCGCACCCGGATGATGATGTGATCTCAATGGGTGGAACACTGATCCGTTTAGCCGATCAGGGACATGATGTTCATGTGGCTTACCAAACATCCGGAAATATTGCCGTTTTTGATGATGATGCTTTACGATTCTCTCAATTTGCAGTTGATCTGCTGAAGAATCAAGGTGTGGATTCACCGGTGATTGAAAAAGCAAATGCTGAGTTACGTGATTTCCTGAAAAATAAAAAGGCTGGTCAGGTTGATTCACCATACGTGAAATCAGTGAAAGGTTTGATTCGTGTTGGTGAAGCTGCTGCCGGATGTCGTTTTAGCGGTGTTAAAGAAGAAAATGTTCACTTCCTGAATTTGCCATTTTACGAAACAGGACAAGTTGAAAAAAGTCCGGCTTCAGATGCCGATGTGCAAATTGTGGTTGATTTGCTGAGAAGCATTAAACCTCATCAGATTTTTGCAGCTGGTGACTTGCAGGATCCGCATGGAACACACGAGGTTTGTTTGCAAATTATTTTCAAGGCCATTCGCCAGATGCGTGCTGAAGGTGATGCTTGGTTAGACGATTGCTACATGTGGTTGTACCGTGGTGCATGGCAGGAATGGGATGTTGAAGATATTGAAATGGCAGTGCCAATTAGCCCGGATGAATTGCATCGTAAACGTAAAGCAATCTTTAAGCACCAGTCACAAAAAGACGAGCCTGTTTTCCCGGGTGAAGATAAACGTGAGTTCTGGCAACGCGCAGAAGAACGTAACCGGACTACAGCAAACATTTATGACCAATTAGGTTTGACAGAATATGAAGCGATTGAAGCGTTTGTGCGCTATCCGTTTGACGATGAGGAATCATTTTTGAAATAGTTGTCCCTCAAAGCCATAAATATCTTTCAATCGAAAACAGTAAACAATGAAAATATACCCCATTTTTCTACTGGTGGTCATGCTGCTTTTTGCAGCATGCCAGCCATCAGTAAACAATGCTGAAATCAAGATTATTCCCAAGCCGGTCTCGCTGACTCAAACAGGAAAGAGTTTGGTCATTAATAACGGAGTGCAGATTGAAACTTCTGATTCTGATTTGACATTTGCTTCAGGATATCTGAAAGGACAGATGCAAAAGTTGAAAACTTCAACTAGCTTAACTTTGAGTGAGTCTGGAGTGAAAATTCTTTTGAAGATTGATCCCACAATTCAGGAAGAGGAAGGTTACAAACTTGATATTAGCGATCAAATTGTTTTAGCTGGAAAAACGAAAAATGGAGTTATTCATGGAATTCAAAGTTTATTACAGATACTTGAACAGGGGCGTCAGGCCGGTAACGGTCTGACGATCCCAACCCTTTCGATCGACGACTACCCGCGCTTTGCTTATAGAGGAATGCATCTGGACGTCAGCCGGCATTTCTTTGGAGTTGATTTTGTGAAAAAGTACATCGACCTGATTGCCATGCACAAAATGAATACTTTTCATTGGCACCTGTCCGATGATCAGGGATGGCGGATCGAAATTAAGAAATATCCAAAACTGACTGAAGTAGGAGCGTGGCGTGTTGATCATGAAGATTTACCGTGGAATGAACGTCCTTTTCAGAAACCAGGAGAAAAAGCCACTTACGGTGGTTATTACACCCAGGAGCAAATCAAAGATGTTGTTGCTTATGCTGCAGATCGCGGAATTACTATTATTCCTGAAATTGATATCCCTGGTCACTCAGCTGCAGCAATTGCTGCTTACCCGGAACTTTCGTGCAGAAATGCAAAAATTGGAGTTGCTTCTGGCGGAAAAGCAGAAATAAGCATCGTTTGTGGTGGAAAAGACTCGGTAATCGATTTTTATAAGAATGTGTTGACCGAGGTAATGGAATTATTCCCTTCAAAATATATCCATATTGGTGGCGATGAAGCCTGGAAAGCAGAATGGGAGAAATGTCCGTTGTGTCAAAAGCGGATTAAAGAGAAAAACTTAAAAGACGAACACGGCCTGCAAAGCTATTTCATTCAGCAACTCGACGACTTTTTGGTCGCTCATGGTCGGGCAATGATTGGTTGGGATGAGATTCTTGAAGGCGGTTTGGCTAAAAATGCAACAGTGATGTCGTGGCGTGGTGAGTCCGGTGGAATAAAATCTGCACAAATGGGACACGATGTTATTATGACTCCGGTGGACTATTGCTACTTCGATTATTACCAAAACCCGGATAAAGAATTAGAACCATTAGCATTTAACGGCTTAATCACCCTGAGTAAAGTTTACAACTACGAACCTGTTCCGGCCGAGTTAACAGCTGAAGAAGGCAAGTACGTACTGGGTGCACAAGGAAACATGTGGTCGGAATGGATGCCTACCGGTAAAATGGTTGAGTATCGTGCTTTACCACGTATGACGGCACTGAGCGAAGTGCTCTGGTCTCCAAAAGAATCACGTAACGAGGCTGATTTTTTGAATCGCCTGGAACCGTTCCTTGGCTGGTTAACCGATACCGGGTACAACTTCCACATTCCAACTCCGCAGGGGATTTTCAATAAAATGATCTTTATGGACTCGGCCAAAGTGGATTTAACGAATCCCTGGCCATTTGCAAGCATCCATTACACGCTTGACGGAAGCGAACCAACAACTGATTCGCCGGTTTACACGAAGCCGCTTAGCGTATCGTCAACAACGACATTGAAGACAGCTGTTTACCTGAAAGATGGTCGTCATGGTCCGATAAAAACAGCTTTGTTCGAAAAAGCCGACCCGATTGATGCATTCGATGTAGATAGCACAAAACTGGAGCCGGGTTTGAAATACGCTTACTACGAAAATGCAATTAGCAAAGTAGGGCAGATGAAGGATTTGAAACCAAAGAGCACAGGCGTTGTGAGTGGGGTTGAATTCCCGCAAGAAGCTCGCAAAGGACTGTTTGCGCTGTCTTTGTCCGGCTATTTTTATGCGCCTGAAACGACCGTTTACACATTTGCATTAACATCCGACGACGGGAGCCAGCTTTTTCTTGGAGATAGCCTGGTTGTTGATCACGATGGATACCATGGCCCAACAATCAAATACGGTCAAATAGCCCTCAAAAAAGGATATTACCCGATCTACCTTGGTTATTTCGATGGCGGTGGCGGATACTCGCTGAAGCTCGAAGTAAAACAAGGAGATGGAGAAATGAGTAAATTACCTGAAGAACTCGTAAAACATTAACCAAACCCAAAATGAAGATTAGAAATTCGATCATATTAGCTCTTGTTGTTCTGATTAGTTTTTCTTGTAGCCACAAGGATCAATTAATTAGTAACCCGGAGCAACTTAAAGATATTAGTCACATGTTGGATGTTCAGAAGAAACTGACTGCCAACAGTAACATCCATGTGTGGGATATTTTCAACCAGCCGCTAACGAACGACGAACGCCAGGCGATGGAGTATTTATATGCTTACATGCCGTTGAGCGATTTGGGCGACTACTCTGCCGATTTCTTCCTGGCCAATGTGCGTAAGAGTTTGCAAACCCGCAAAGATATGACATGGGGAAAATCAGTCCCCGAAGATTTATTCCTCCATTTTGTACTGCCTGTTCGTATTAATAATGAAAACCTCGATTCATTCCGTATTGTGATGTACGACGAGATTAAAGCGCGTGTACAAGGGATGAAAATGGAACAAGCGGCCTTGGAAATCAACCACTGGTGCCACGAAAAAGTGGTTTACCGCGGGACTGATATTCGCACCAGTGCACCATTGAGCACCATTCGTAAAGCTTTCGGCCGTTGTGGCGAGATGTCGACCTTTACCGTTTCAGCTTTGCGTGCTGCCGGTATTCCTGCCCGCCAGGTTTATACGCCCCGTTGGGCTCACTCGGACGATAACCATGCCTGGGTTGAAGTTTGGGTCGATGGTGTTTGGAAATACCTTGGTGCTTGTGAGCCGGATGCCCGCCTGAATATGGGCTGGTTTACCGAACCTTCAACACGGGCTATTTTAATGCACACACGTGCCTACGGTAAATATTTTGGTCCGGAAGATGTAATTAATCGGGGAGATCGTTTCACCGAACTGGATGTTACATCAAACTATGCACGGGTAAAACGTTTGTATGTTGATGTAAAGAATGCAGATGGTACTCCTGCGGTAAATGCGAAAGTTGAATATCAACTGTATAACTATGCCGAGTACTTTCCGATTGCCACACAGATGACCAATAGCAAAGGGGAGACTTCACTTTCCATGGGCTTAGGTGATATCATCGTTTGGGCTAGCCAGGGCAAGAAGTTTGATTTCAAACGGGTATCCATTGCTCAGGTAGATACCGTGAAACTGGTTTTGGCCGATCAAGAGATGAACGGACAGCATTTCGATTTCGACTTTGTTCCGCCACATGTTGTGAAAGACACAACGCAGTTGACGACCAATGAAAAGAATGTGAACGAAAAGCGCCTTGCTTTGGAAGACTCAATCCGGACTTGTTACACGGCTACTTTCAAAACAGAAGCCTGGAGCAAAGCTTTGGCAAAAGAATTGGGATTAGAGGAAAAGCCGGTTGTGAACGCGATTCATTTAAGCTATGG
>NZ_JBZQJF010000085.1:0-14882 GCF_059905295.1 Mangrovibacterium sp. | reverse complement strand
GATGTTTATCATTTGGGGCGGTTCGAAGGATTAGGATCGCGGCATAATGTACGTCACTGGGGATGTGGTGCCAAGGAAGTGCGGATCTCACAAGCTGCGTTGGGACGCTTTTATTATTACCTGACCACTGACGAACGTGTCGGAGATTTAATGCAGGCCTCGGTTGAAGCATCAAACAGGGCTATTGGTGAATATGATCCTTTGCGGCTTATTTTAGATAAAGGCCCTTATCCTACACATGTTCGGGTTGGTCCGGACTGGTTAGCCTTGGTTGGCAACTGGATGACAGCCTGGGAGCGAACTGGAGATGATCAATATCGCGACCGCATATTAAAAGGTGTCGACAGCTTGGCGAAAATGCCTTTTGGTTTCTTTTCAGGTGTTAATGCAGCCTTTGGCTACGATCCCTCAACTTACAAGCTTTACCAGCTACATAAAACGGATGTTGGCTCGGCTCACCTTGCAGTTTTGATGGGGGGGCCCGAGGTGGCATTCGAATTAACCAATTTGCTTGATAATAAAAAGTGGGATAAGCTGTGGTTTCAATTTTGCCGGCTTTATGCTGCGCCCGAGTCGGAGATTGAAAAGGAACTGGGCGTGAAAGCAGAACTTGGAAAACCAGGACCATGGTACAGTCGTTTGTCGGCATACTGGTACAGCCAGTCGGGTGATGTCATGTATGCAAACCGGGCGTGGAATATGTTTCTGGAATCGCAGCATGGCCCCTGGAAAACAAGTTTTGATACGCAAACATTCAGCGGTATTCAAAGCCTTGCTCCTGTTAAGGAGGTGCGTGGAGTTTCGACAAACAACACGGCGCAGTGGTGCCTGAATGCGATTGAATTGCTTCAGTTGGTGGGCGATCAGATGCCGAAGGTTAGCCAGGGAGGGCAGGATGATGAATAGGAGATATATTTATATAATTTCAATGTTTCTGGAGAAAAGACGCCACTAGAATCAACGAACGACAACTTTAATCAATGAAATCACAAATTCTCTTAACTGTCTGGTTACTCGTGTTTGTTTTAACTGGCTGCAACAATAAGCGTACGTTAAAAAACAATCCGATTGATCGTTACAAACTGGTTACTCGTCACAATGTTCATTTGAGTGAAATTGATCCTTTGGCTCCTTTGACAATAGGTAATGGTGATTTTGCCTATACGATGGATGTAACCGGAATGCAGACTTTTGAAAACTACTATTACGAACATGGCGTTCCATTGGAAACCAGAACAACATGGGCCTGGCATGCTTTCCCGAATACATCCAATCTAAAGCTTGAGGATGCCACGAAGGAAACTGATTTCCATGGTCGGAAGATTATGTATGCCAGTAATCAAAATAGTCCTGCAGGAGCGTATTTTAGAATCAATCCGCATCCGGTTCCTATGGGGGAAATAGGGTTGATAGGCGGTAATAATCAAGTCATTGATCGAAGTTCTATTCATCAAATTGACCAGAATCTTGACCTGTGGGAGGGAGTAGCGACCAGTAAATACCAGATTGATGGACAGCCGGTTTCTGTAACGACCGTATGTCATCCGGATAAAAGTATCATCGCGTTTAAAATTAAATCCCCGTTAATCGAACTCGGAAAGCTAAAACCTGCTATTAAATTTCCTTATTCATACGATTTTTCGAAAAAGAATAAACCTGCTTTCGATTGGAAAAATCCTGAAAAACATCAAACTGAGATCGTGGAGAATTCGAACAATCATGTTTTGTTGAAACGTCAAATCGATACCACCTCCTACTGGGTTGATATTCGCTGGGAAGGAACTGGAACATGGCGTAAAACAGGGGAGCATGAGTTTGTAATCGATGCAACCGGTGCAGATCAATTGGTTTTTGTATGTGAATTTTTACCTGCCGAAAATGATGCAGAGAATCTTTCTTTCGACCAAATCAAACAGTTGAGTGTAAATTCCTGGGAAAAATATTGGACAGATGGTGCTGCCGTTGATTTGAGTAAGAGTACTGATCCTCGGGCACAGGAGTTAGAGCGTCGGATTGTCCTTTCACAATATTTGATGAAGGTTAACTATGCCGGTAGTTTTCCTCCGCAGGAAACCGGTCTTGCTAACATCAGTTGGTATGGAAAGCATAATTCTGAGGTCTACTGGATTCATGCAGCTCAGTTTTATGAGTGGAATCATACGGAGTTACTGGAAAAGGGACTTTCATGGTATCAAAAAATATTGCCGGTTGCTTTGGCAGATGCAAAAAGTAAAGGATTTGAGGGAGCCCGTTGGCCCAAGATGTCGGGAATTGACGGGCGGGTTAGCCCGGGAACTATTAATCCGTTTATTATTTGGAATTATCCGAACCCGATTTATCTTTCGGAGCTGGTTTACAGGGCACATAAGGATTCGGCAACACTTCATCGATACAAGGATATTGTATTTGAGTCGGCTGACTTTTTAGCTTCCTACGCTTTTTACGATGCTAAAACGAATCGGTATATCCTGGGGCCACCTATAAAAAGTGTGAATGAAAGCACAGAAGAAAATAATACAATGAACCCTACCTTCGAATTAGCTGAATGGTATTATGGATTGTCGGTGGCACAGCAATGGAGGGAGCGCCTGAATATGGCGAGGAACCCTTTATGGGATGATATTCTTGATAAATTGTCTCGACCAACCATCCATGAAGGGAAATACGTTGAGCTGGAATCCGATCCGTTGATGTACGAACGGGATGGTCATTATTCTTCAGCGATGCTGATGGCTTTAGGTTACTTACCCAAAACACCAATGATTGATGAGCAGCTCATGCGAAATACTTTCGAAGCTATTTATGAACGAAACGGATTGGAGAGCTTTGTGAGCTGGAGCCAGGGAAAAGGTGCACTTACGGCAGCCCGTCTTGGAGATACAAAAAAAGCAATTGATATTGTTTGCAATAATGTTCCCAATGCAAAATTCAATAAGAGCGGTTATGTGTGTCGCCCCAAAGAGGGGATTAAAAATCCAGCATATCTACCGGTTAATAGTTCTTTCTTAGCTGCTGTTGGCTTAATGGCAGGAGGATGGGATGGTGCACCTGATGTTGAAGCACCGGGTTTTCCCAAAGATGGGAAATGGGAGGTCAAGGTGGAAAATATGAATAAGCTTCCATAAAAGACAATGTGTCTTAAATTTAACGTGATGAAAAAGAATATGATAAAAATAGCTGTTGTATTGATTCTTCTGACTCTTATCCCGGCGGGGATTCTTTTAGCACAAAAAAATTCCCCAAATTTGAAAGAGATTGTTGAAGGCGGAGAGTTGATTTATCAGGATGATTTTGATGGAGATCTTTCAAATTGGGTAATTGAGAATAAACTGTCGGATGAGAGTAAGGTCGAAGTCAAGGATGGTAGGCTACTGATTGATGTGAATAGCGGTGCAACGATCTGGTATAAGCAAAAACTTTCCGGTAACCTGTTGATTGAGTTTCACCGTAAAGTTGTGGTGGATAACGGTCCTAACGATCGCCTGTCTGATTTTAATTTCTTTTGGATGGCAACCGATCCGCGTAATGATGATTTGTTTACTCGCGATGGTACCTTTGCCCAATATGATTCGCTGAGCTTGTATTATGTCGGTATCGGTGGCAATTACAATTCAACTACACGTTTCCGAAAGTACATGGGAACCGGCGATCGTTTGTTGCTACAGGAAAAAAACGATAAGCAGCACCTGCTCCAACCCAATAAGATCTATTTTATTCAGATTTTAGTTTGTAATGGAACTACAACCGTATTTGTTGATGGCGAAGAATATTTCACCTACAACGACCCCAAGCCTTTAATCGAAGGTTACTTTGGCTTTCGAACAGTTAAATCCCGGCAGGAAATTGAGGATATTCGGATGTATCGGATCAGGAAATAATGGTTTGATTGAAAAGTCTGCTAAAGGGAAAGAATTTTGTTTGAATATTTGAAGGTTTTGTAGTCCCACCGGGAATCGAACCCGGATTTACAGTTTAGGAAACTGTCGTTCTATCCGTTGAACTATGGAACCATGTTTTTATTGAATTTTGCATTCTTAAGCATCAAAACAGAAGTCTTTATTAATTAGATGTCTGTTGAACGATGAAGCCATATCAAAAAATGCTTTGCAAAAATAGGAAAAAGCTTGGTTATACCATATCAGTCTGCTTTTTTCAATCCTTATGGTGTTTGGAGTCTTCGTTTTTCTCAACTAATTTTACCCGGGATCAGAATTATATAAATATGTATGTATTTGTAGTTGTGCGATTTGTAAGCCTTAGTGGTGGTTTGTGTTAACAGAAATTTTACATCTTTTTGGCGTTTAATCTCTTGTTAGTTAGGGGTTTGTTTCGAGGTTTGGAAATCCGTGCTTAGAAACAGTTTAAATTAGCTACTTTAGGGCTTGATTTAATTGTAGGGGAACGCGCAGAGGCCTACATTTGTTGAGCTTTTTAAGAAATTAGTATTAATGTTTAAATATAAATCAATTATCCTATGAGCAATTTTCTGACTGCCTCTATTGGAAGAAAATTTATCATGAGCATTTCAGGTTTGTTTCTGATGATGTTCATTTGCGTCCACTTAGGCGTGAATTTGCTGTTGATTTTTGACGACAGCGGCGAGTTATTCAACCTTGGGGCAAATTTCATGGCAACCAACCCTTTAATTAAAGTAATGGAGCCAATTCTTGGTCTGGGATTCGTTGTACATATCCTCTGGTCATTTCTTATCAGTTTGCAAAACTATAAGGCTCGTCCGGTTGGATATGACAAATCGAATGCTTCTTATTCAAGTGCTTGGGCATCTCGGAACATGTTAGTTCTTGGTGCTTTGGTTCTGGTCTTCCTGGTAATGCACATTATTCAGTTTTTTATTCCTGTTAAAACCGGTGGATTGGAAAGCACAATGGTTGACGGCGTTGAAATGCACAACACCTATGTGTTAGTTTCAGGTTTGTTCAAATCCAGTGTTTTATACTGCATCCTTTACATTATTGGTGGTGGTTTATTAGGCTTCCACTTGGGACACGGATTCTGGTCAGCTTTCCAAACAATTGGCATGAGCAACAAGTACTGGTTGAAACGTCTGCAATGCGTTGGTAAAATTTATGCCATTATTGTAGCTGTGGGTTTCGCAATTATTCCATTGTATTTCCTGATTAAATTTTAATCGAAAAGAAATTGAATTATGAGCAAATTAGATGCAAAAATACCCGAAGGGCCATTAGCCCAGAAGTGGACAAACTATAAAGATCATCAAAAGCTGGTTAACCCGGCCAACAAACGTAAACTGGACGTGATTGTTGTTGGTACTGGTTTGGCTGGTGGTGCTGCAGCTGCTTCTCTTGGAGAGATGGGCTTCAACGTAAAAAACTTTACAATTCAGGATTCTCCTCGTCGTGCACACTCAATTGCGGCACAAGGGGGTATCAATGCTGCTAAAAACTATCCTAACGATGGTGACTCTGTTTACCGTTTGTTCTACGATACAATTAAAGGAGGTGACTACCGTGCTCGTGAAGCTAACGTATATCGTTTGGCAGAGGTAAGTAACAGTATCATCGACCAATGTGTAGCTCAAGGTGTTCCTTTTGCTCGCGAATACGGCGGTTTATTGGATAACCGTTCTTTTGGTGGAGCGCAGGTTAGCCGTACTTTCTACGCTAAAGGTCAAACAGGACAGCAATTGTTGTTAGGAGCTTACCAGGCTTTGATGCGTCAGGTAAACGCAGGTACCGTTAAAATGTACACGCGTACGGAGTTGGTCGACATCGTTATTGTTGACGGTAAAGCTCGCGGTATTATCGCTCGCGACCTTGTAACTGGTGAGTTAACTCGTCACTTTGGTCACGCTGTAGTTTTGGCAACTGGTGGTTACGGAAATACATTCTTCCTTTCAACTAACGCCATGGGATCTAACGGATCAGCTGCAATCAAAGCTTACCATAAAGGCGCGATGTTCGCTAACCCATGTTACGCTCAGATTCACCCGACATGTATTCCTGTTCACGGTGAATTCCAATCCAAACTGACATTGATGTCAGAATCATTGCGAAACGATGGTCGTATCTGGGTTCCTAAAAAGAAAGAAGATGCTGAAGCTATCCGTGCAGGTAAATTGAAACCAACACAGATTGCAGAAGAAGATCGTGACTATTACCTGGAACGTCGTTATCCGGCATTTGGTAACCTGGTTCCTCGTGACGTTGCTTCGCGTGCTGCCAAAGAACGTTGTGATGCAGGTTTCGGTGTTAATGCCACAGGTTTGGCTGTTTACCTCGATTTCAAATCGGCAATCGAACGTTTGGGTAAAAACGTGATCAAAGCTCGTTATGGAAACTTGTTCCAGATGTACGAGAAAATCGTTGACGAAGATCCTTATGAAACTCCAATGATGATCTATCCTGCGATCCACTATACCATGGGTGGTCTTTGGGTTGATTATGAATTGCAAACAAATATTCCTGGTCTGTTCGCAGCCGGTGAAGCTAACTTCTCTGATCACGGTGCTAACCGTTTAGGTGCTTCTGCATTGATGCAAGGTTTGGCCGATGGTTATTTCGTGCTTCCTTACACCATTCAAAACTACCTGGCTGATGAAATTCGTACGCCACGTATGACTACGGAAGAGAAAGAATTTGTTGATACAGAAAAAGCTGTTAAAACGCGTTTCGAGAAACTGTTAAGTATTCAGGGGCAACGTTCAGTAGATAGCCTGCATAAAGAACTTGGTTTGGTAATGTGGGATTTCGTTGGAATGGGACGTACGAAAGAAAGCCTGGAGACAGCAATCAAGCGTATTGCTGAAATCAAAAAAGAGTTCTGGACTAACGTACGTATTCCTGGATCGAAGGAAGGTATGAATGTTGAATTGGAAAAAGCCAGTCGTTTGGCCGACTTCATTGAAATCGGTAATTTGATGGCTCACGACGGGTTGAACCGTGAAGAAAGTTGTGGTGGTCACTTCCGTGAAGAATACCAAACTGAAGAAGGTGAAGCATTGCGTCAGGACGATAAATTTGCTTACGTAGGCTGTTGGAAATACGAAGGTGAGGAAAGTGCTCCTTCATTGGTAAAAGAAGACTTGGTTTACGACAGTGTGAAAATGGTTCAACGTAATTACAAATAATGGCTTTTTAAAAGGAGATCAATAATGGAAAACACAATAAATCTTACCCTTAAGGTTTGGCGTCAGAACGGTCCCAAAGACAAAGGCCGTTTTGAAACCTATAAAGTAGAAAATATCTCTACAGACAGCTCATTCCTCGAAATGATGGATATCCTGAATGAGCAGTTGATTAAAGAAAACAAAGAACCTGTAGCGTTCGATCATGACTGTCGCGAAGGTATTTGCGGTATGTGTTCATTGTACATCAATGGTCGTCCTCACGGACCAGACGATGATGTAACAACTTGTCAGTTACACATGCGTAAATTCAAAGACGGTGAAACTGTAACTATTGAGCCTTGGAGAGCTGCTGCTTTCCCTATCATTAAAGACTTGATGGTTGATCGTTCAGCTTTCGATAAAATTATTGCTGCTGGTGGTTATGTTTCTGTTTCAACTGGTGGTGTTCCGGATGCAAATGCAATTCCAATTCCTAAAGTTGATGCTGACGAAGCGATGGATGCAGCTTCATGTATCGGTTGCGGAGCTTGTGTTGCTGCATGTAAAAACTCATCAGCTATGTTGTTCGTTTCAGCAAAAGTAAGCCAGTTGGCTTTGTTGCCTCAAGGTCGTGTTGAAGCAAAAGCACGTGCTAAAGCGATGATCGCTAAAATGGATGAGTTAGGTTTCGGTGGTTGTACAAACACTGGAGCTTGCGAAGTTGAATGTCCTAAGAGCGTTTCAATTACAAATATTGCACGTTTGAATCGTCAATATTTGGGAGCTCGTTTTTCTGAATAGTCGATATATCAGATATGAAATGAAAAAGGTCTCAACATTTGTTGAGACCTTTTTTTTATACTCAGAACACCCTTTTCAAAAGAAATAACACCATGATTTCTTTAAATTAGTTTTTTTGATCGAGAAATCCCAGAAATAGGTTTTGTAACACATGTCTTTCCTTGTGGTCTTATGTGCAAAAATCTTAACCAATAGCGCTTATTCTAAGTGCTACAGGCACTTCTGGTTGTAAAAAATGGTGTGAAAATTATTCTGCTTGTTTTTCCTGGTCTTCCGTTGGCATCTGGTCTTTCGGTGGTTCAAATTCAGCTTCAGGATCCTGCGCTTTCTCCGGTTCGTTTAAATGCTCGTTTTCTCCCTCTTTAATGGCTTCACTTGTTTTAGTGAAGAATCCTTTCAGATGATCAAGTATATTGCAGAGGTAGGCCAAGATAGCCTGACTGTGCTTAGCTGTATACTTGGTTAGTGTCATCTGAAGCATTGTGGCAATTATGTGAGAGAAACTGTGCTTTTTACCTCGACCAATTATCTTCCCGGAGATGAAACTCGTGATCATCGGTAGGAAAGCTTCCAGTAGGTTGTTTTTTACTTCAGAGGTATGATTACTGAGGTCCCGGAGGGTACTTTTGATCAGATTAGCTGGTTTAAGGCTGTTGAAGGTAGCTCTTAGCTGCTGGTTAAACAGCTCTTTTTCCTCTTCCTGCTTCAATTCGAGCTGAAGTATAGTCTCTTTCAGTAATTTGCGACAGTTTCTCATTGGATCTCCTCCTCTTTTAACACCTGATTAATAATTGAATTATCGATCGGATATTTGAGGAGCGGTTTCCTGAAGATCCAAAATACCAAGGTAACAATGGCATAAAAGCCGGCTACTGCAAAAAAGCCGTAGAATATTTTACCCAGCAGGTCTCCAAGCCAAATAGCCACTCCAATATTAAGGATTCCGAAAAATATAGAGCCCATGATGACTGCAGGTAGCCATGAAACAATATTGGACAAAACATCTGATGTTTTGTCCAATGTCTTAAGTCTCATCAACTTTAAGGTAGTCTGGCCATATTGATGACCTTTTTCAATAAGCTCGTCTATTAATTCTGTTTGTTCTTCCATAAATGTTATTGCTCTTGTTATACAAGCGATAAATGGATTGAGTGAATTAATTTGAAGATGGTTCTTCTTTTACTTTTTTGTGGACTTTTTCTTCCAGATCTTTAACTTTTTCTTTTGCTGAATCAACTTGCTTGTGAAGATCATCCATTAATTCCTGAATTTTATCTTTAGCATCGTCTAAATAATCTTCGCCTTTTTCAGCAAGTTTACGTCTGGTCTCTTCGCCGCTATCTGGAGCAAACAAAATTCCTAATGCCGCTCCTGCAGCCAGCCCGGCTAAAACGCCTAGTACTACTTTTCCTGAACTCATAGCTTTAATTTTAAATGGTTAAACAATCTGTTTACTTAATTTGGCTTTCTCTTATAAAGTTAAATTAAATTGAGATCAAAGGCAATTAATTGAACGTAAGAAATTGATAAAGAGTTGAGGTTTTACCCGATTTTTCCAAGGTGAAGGAGCTTTTTGCCAGAAATTTTCCACTGAATACTGCTCGTTAATTTAATTCGGGATTTCAATAATGTATTTAATAGGGATCGATGTCACCTCCACTTGATTCGTTCGTGTTTCGTTCCTGAGGGGTGCCTTTGTATCGAATATCGGCCCCACTACTGGCATCAGCTGTAAGTATTTTGGTGACATATACACAGATGTCGGAACCGCTGGAAGCAATTGCCCGGCAGCTTTCTGAAATTAAATCTTTACAATTAATGTCGCTTCCGCTTGATGATTCAGCGACCAAATCGATGGTTTCTCCGGCAATTTTAGCATCAGCACCCGAGCTGGCACTCACGATGACTTTTTGAGCAGCAAGGTTGTTTAAACTGACATCCGAGCCACTGCTGACCGAAATACTGATTTCGTGAACTTTAACTTCCTCCTCTGCCACAACATCCGATCCTGCTGATGCATCCAACCCTTTCAGGTTGTTGAATGTGACATACACTTTGCGTTCTTGTTTCCATAGCCAGTTCCAGTTATTTTGGCTTTTCATGTAGATGTGCAGCGTTCCACCTTCAACTTTGGTAATAATCTGGTCGATCAGGTCTTCATCAGCGACCACTTTGACACTTTCGCTATTTCCCTGACTTAAAAAAAGATCGATGCCACTGGATACTTTTATCTTGCTGAACGAGATTACCTTTCGGGATTGACTGCTTGTTCTTTCGGCCGATACATTTAGGGCAATCACTGCGAAAAGTAGCAAAATGGAGAGTTTCTTGAGTTGCATTGTTTTCATGATTTTAAGGCTTTGTTTGTAGTGATATAATTGCTTCCTAGTTTCTTGAAACTGATCCTCCCGAAGAGGTTTTGATTTCAGAGTTTGACGGATCGCCTGAATAATAGATTTGTCCCCCGCTTGATGCTTCGGCATTTATCTCATCAGTAACATCGACCCAAATATGGGCTCCGCTTGACGCATCGGCATTACAATTTGTAACCCTGAAATTAGGGCCTTTAAAATGTGCGCCGGATGATGCTTTTATGTCTGCTTTGTCCGATTTCCCGGAAAGATAAATGTGAGCTCCCGAGGAGCAATGTCCTTCCATACGATTGGTGTTGATTTGGAGGTATTGCTGGCTTCCGGATGAGGCGTCGATTTCAAGGTTTTGGGATTTTATGTCGTTTTGAGATCGGACGGTCGCACCTGATGATGAAGAAAGCTCTGCAAGATTCTTATAATGCACGAATATTTTCTTTGATTCCGCCCAGCGAATACGGCTTTCGGAGAAAATCTTTAGGGTTTTGCCTTTCAGAACAGTTTGAATGTCCTTGTGTAGATTTTCGTCGGCCTCTACAATTACGTATTCACTGGTGTCGGCAATGAGGAAAACGTCCAGTCCTGTTGACGCTTCCAATTGGCTAAAATTTTCTATCTGACGGGTTTCTTCGGTAACCTCACCATTCCCCTTTACCGAAGGACCAAGTGTCCAGCACGATTGCATAAATAAGATCAAACTGAAAAGAAGAGCGAGAGAAGACCATTTTTTCATAGCTGGAGAATTTTATGAAATGACGAAAAATAATCGATTCAGTTACAAAGATCGTCAATCAAATTTTCCGAAGAGATGGCTTATCGTTGAATGCCCGAAAATTATCGGTAAACGTTTTGGGGTTATTTTGAAGGCTACAGGTAGGCTCCGATCATACGAAGGCCATCCAGTGTCAGGTTTGGCTCGATATGCTCTATTTGAGTTAATTCGTGAGCAAAAATCGATGCTAGTCCACCGGTAGCAACAATGGTTAATGGTTGTTTAAGCGTTTGCTCGGTTTGACTGATGATACGATCGACCAGACCAGTGTAGCCGATGACAACTCCGGCTTGAATGGCATGTATTGTATTGGTTCCGAGTACCGATGGAGGAAGAACCGGAGGTACATGTGGTAGTTGTGCCGTATTGCCGGCAAGTGCTTGAATCGCTGTGCGTAATCCTGGGGTAATTGCCACCCCCAGGATAGTGCCTTCATTTGAAACAGTTGTAAAGGTCAGGGCTGTTCCAAAATCGATGACCATACATGTGCTCTTGTAGGTACAGTAAGCAGCCATCGCATTAGCCACGAGGTCGCTGCCAATTTCGTAAGGGTTTAGTACATTTATTGGAAGCTGTTCGAATATTTCGGGCCGAACCAGCTGCGGTTGCTGATGAAGCAGTTTAAACAGCATATCTTCAAATTCCCGATTCAAAACCGGAACAACGCTACTGAGAATAATTTTGTCAATTTCTTTCACACATATCTTGCCACTGGTAAATAAGCTCCGAAAGATGACTTCATATTCATCTGCTGTTTTCCGGGCGTCGGTTTGAATTCGCCAGATCTTTTTCCATTCGTTTTCAGCATAAACTCCAAAAACGATATTTGTGTTGCCAATATCGATTGCCAGTAGCATAAATTTTCCCCGTTTGTGTAGGCAATTTAGCAGATTTATAATCATGGATGAAATTTATTTGGGTTTTGTTCGTTAGCCATTTGTGGAGTTTTGGTAATTTATAGTGCAAAAAATTATTTTGTTTCGTTTTTTGCTTATTTTTATCAAGTGCACATGGACAAACTCTATTGTTTAATTGGATTTTAACCTATATTCTCGAACCTATGGTTGCAAGTAAGAACCCCCTTATTTTTGTTGTAGAAGACAATCATGTCTATAACAGGCTTATCGTTAGTTTTCTGAAAACAAATAAACTGACGAATGTTGAATCTTTTTCAACAGGAGAAGATGCTTTGAAAGCGATGGAAAAACAGCCTGCCGTGGTTATTCAGGATTATCTGTTGGAAGGTATGAATGGTATTGAAGTTTTGAAGCGGGCTAAAAAAGTTGCTCCTAATGTTGAATTCATCTTCTTATCCGGTCAGGATAATATCGATGTGGCCATTAATACGATGAAATATGGAGCTTACGATTATATCGTAAAAGACCAGATGGCATTGAAAAAACTTGTTAATAAGATTAATAAGATTCAATCGTATAACCAACTGGAGGTTTCGAAGAAAAGATATAAAATGGGGGTCATTTTGTTTTTTGTGATTTTGGCCATTTTTGTAGTTGTGTTAATCACAGTTGCCATTATGTATCCTCAGTATTTCGGATTTAGACTAGAAGGCGTTTAATGCCCTTTTAAAATATTTGCCTAGGCAATAAAAAACCCGATCAGAATTTCTGATCGGGTTTCATTTTATCTGGTGGTAATGTCTTTGTCTTTAGTTTGCTTTTGAGATGACTACTCCGGGTTTAAAGACTTCCGAAATCTCTGTTGGGTTATCTAGAACTTCTGTCGCCTTGGCAATCCCTTTGTCAGTTGCTAAGGAAGCTTTTATTGCACCTTTTTGATAATAGTAGCGCGATACAATGTCGTCAACCATCATTTCTTTCACTTCATCCTGAAATTGGTTGAGATCTTTATCCAGATTATGTCCGAGAGCGGCTTTTAGATCTTCCAGCTGTGTTTTTGCCGAATCATAATATTTTTCAGCTTTGGCCACTTTCTCCAGTTCATCCAACGATTTTTCAGTCTCTGTTTCATACTTAAAGTCGTGTGCCTTAAGATATTCTTTGAACTGGTTGTAAATATCATCGGTAATTTTAAAGTCTTCCGGTGCCGGTATTGTCGGATGCTGGTTGGCATATTGCGTTGCAAAATCGAAGATCATATAATCCTGAACTAAGTTGATACTCAGGTTACTGATTCGCGATAAATCCAGTTTGATGTCGGGTGTAATACCACCGCCATCGAATACTTTACGTCCTTTGCTGGTGTTGAACTCCGAAATCAGCGAGTCGGGAACAACGCCCACACTGCCGTCTTCGTTGCGATGTGAGTAGTCTAATGCCTGGATACAACGACCACTGGGAATGTAATATTTTGCGGTTGTAACTTTAAGCTTGCTGTTATAGCTTAGGTCGCGGGTGGTTTGTACCAATCCTTTTCCGAAAGTCCGTGTTCCGATAATTATACCGCGATCCAGGTCTTGCAATGATCCGGAAACAATTTCAGAAGCTGATGCAGAACCCCGGTTTACCAATACGGCTAATGGCATTATGGTGTCAATCGGATTTTCAGTCGCATAATAGGTTTTGTCCCACTGTTTTACTTTTCCTCTTGTACTAACAACTTCTTTTCCTTTAGGAACAAAAATATTGACAATTTTTACAGCCTCGTTTAATAAGCCTCCGGGATTCGACCGAAGGTCCAGAATCAGTGACTGCGCATGGTCCTTTTCTTTCAGTTCTTTTACAATGCCACGAACCTCGTCCCCACAATTTGCGGTGAAATTAGATAGACGAATATAGCCTGTTTTGTCATCCAGCATGCCATAATATGGAACTGCATCAATTTGTATTTGTTTTCGAACAATGTCAATGTCCAGAGGCTTTTTCTCTCCGGGACGCTCGACTTTCACTTTTACAACTTGATCAGCCGGTCCTTTTAATAAGTTGCTGACATCTTCGGTTGACATGTTTTTAGCTGATTTTCCGGCCACTTCCAGAAAAACATCACCTGCTTTTAGACCAGCTTTCTGTGCCGGAAATCCCTCGTAAGGTTCTGAAATAATAATCTGATCTCCATGCTTCCCAATGAGGGCCCCAATTCCGGCATATTCTCCTGTTGTCATAAACCGAAAATCTTCCATTTCTGATTCAGGGATGTAAGTTGTATACGGGTCGAGCGACTCCAGCATCTTGTCGATACTGGTTTTCACCAATTCATTCGGATTGATTTCATCGACATAAAAGAGGTTTAACTCCCGGACAAGGGTGTAATAGATATCCAGATTTTTGTCGATTTGGAAGAGTTTCTCGTCGCGGGTAAAGGCTGTAAACAGGACACCAATAACCAATACCACACTCAGGACTATCCCAATCTTTTTCTTCTTTGCTGCTTTCATTGAGTTCTTCAATTTTTATTGCTGTAAATTTTATGTTCTTGCATTGGTGCCCTTCATTACACGGCACATCGTAATCTTAACAAGCAAATACATCCGATGTTTAATCATCATTGTTAAACTGCGAGATTAGCAAATGTAATAAAGCTTGACGGAATTAAAGGTTTAGAGCTCTTAGAATTCGTTAATTTATATTAAAAGGAATGTGGTGGACCTGAATTGCAGGCTCATTTTCACGAAGGCTCGCATCTCTGTTGTGGTATTTGCTGGTTTTTCGATCTCGACGGTAGGGGATCTTTTCTCTTGTGCGGTATCACTCTGAATAACCGAATTCTCTATCTGTGACGTTTTTAATGAAGCGTTGATCTTAGAAATTTTAAATTAATAAACCAGTAAAAGCAATGATTATGAAATTTAAATGGATGTTTGGACTGTTGCTTGTCACAGCAATAGTTGTCGGGGCAGTATCATGTAGCGAGTCGGATGTTTTACCGACTGTCGCGG
>NZ_JBZQJF010000084.1:0-15072 GCF_059905295.1 Mangrovibacterium sp. | reverse complement strand
TTCCACCTCTTCCCATTCCGAACAGAGAAGTTAAGCCCGCCAGCGCCGATGGTACTGCATTTATGTGGGAGAGTAGGTCGTCGCCCTCTTTTTAAACCCGTTGTTCTTCTGAGCAACGGGTTTTTTATTACCCCAAACTTTACCTTCATATTTGTTTTACTATCTTTCGGAATGGCAATCAATACCTATCCATGAAGATCTATTTGAAACAGGATTTGTTTTATTACAGCCTAATTTTTTTTTGTGTTGCATCACCTTTTTCGATTGCATTAATCTCTGTTGCCGGAGTACTTCTACTTATTTCTGCCTTTATAAGTGCCGATTATGAGCAACTGAAGGTTGAGATTAAAGATCGAAAATATTTAATACTGGTTACAGGTGTTTATTTATTAAACGTTTTAGGACTGTTGTTTTGTAACGAGTTTAAAGAAGGCATCTACGATTTAAAAAAGGCTCTTCCATTCTTAATTTTTCCTCTTTCATTTTTAATTGGGCCAAAACTGAATTTAAGGCAATTTCGAAATGTTCTGCAGTTGTTTTCACTATCTGTATTTTTAGCTGCATTAATCACCTTTTTGCAATTTCAACTGAGCAATAAGCAGGCTTTACTCGATGCCCAGCTTGTTGGGTTTATACACCACATTCGGTTTAGTTTAATGATTGACCTGGTGTTTGTCATTCAGTTATATTTGGGGCGGAAGTATGGGAAAGGATATAGTGCGGTCGAAAAGTTATTATGGATATCTGTTAATGCCTTTCTTCTGTTCTTCCTTTTTTGGCAGCAATCTTTAACCGGGATTTTGACACTAGGTGTAGTGCTTTTTTTTGTATTTATGCGAATGATTCACGATTCCGGGAATATAAAACAACGAATCGGCTTATCGCTTATGTTGTGTGCATTTCTGGTATTGCCTGCAATCTATGTTGCGAAAGTCGCTCACGATTTCTACGATACTGACACTATAGATATTGATGCTTTACCCATAAAAACGGCTCAAGGAAATCTTTATTGGCATGATTTAACGAATCCTTTCACTGAAAATGGTCACTTTATAGGTCTTTATATCTGTGATCCTGAATTACGGAGTGGATGGAACAAACGTTCCGGTTGTTCATACGATGGACGCGATTCAAGAGGAAATCAGATTAAAGATACCCTCATTCGGTATTTGACTTCCAAAAATTTACCAAAGGATGCAGAAGGGATTGCTGCCTTGACCGATCAGGATGTCCGTAATGTTGAAGAAGGAATTAGTAACTATAAACTTGCAGGTAGGCGTTTATCCTTATACCCCAGGCTGTATGTTAGCATATGGGAACTCGATCATTTTTTTAAAACAGGGAATTCCAATCAAAAATCGATTGCTCAACGGATAGAATATCTGAAGGCTGCCTGGATGATTTGGAAGGAGCATCCTTGGTTTGGTGTAGGAACCGGGAACTGGAAACAGGCTTATCATGATGCTTATAAATCCATGGGATCATTAATGGACGAGCGTGAATATGCAGACGCACACAATCAGTATATGGCTTGGCTTGTTCGTTTTGGTATCCTTGGTACTCTAGCTATTCTAATTTTGTTATTAGGACCTATCTTTCATTTTGAAGCACATCGAAGCGAACTCATTTTACTATACCTATTGATTCTTTTTGTGAGTAATTTTGGCGATTCAAACTTGGATACGCACGCCGGTGGATATGTATTTTTGTTCTTCTACGGTCTGTTTCTGATGAATAGGGAATATTTATTGGAAGATTCATTGACCGGCGGAAATCAACCTTAGGATACTGTGTGAACTTTCAGCTTTATTGATGCTTTTTTTGTTACTTTGAACGAACGAAACAGGTAGAAAATGATTCAAACAGTAACATTGGTCGGTGCTGGAAACCTGGCAACACAGTTGGGAAAAGCACTCTTCAAATCCGGGATTCAAATTTTACAAGTTTATAGCAGGACCGAAGAGTCGGCACGAATGCTGGCCTCTAAATTAAACTGTGAATATACCAATTCGCTTTCTGAGTTAAATATGGAAGCCGACTTGTTTGTATTTGCATTGAAGGATGATTCGTTGACTGATGTTCTTTCTCAATTGCATTTAGCCGGCAAATTTATAGTACATACAGCGGGCAGTTTGCCGATGGAAGTACTGCAACCGCATTCCGATTTCTATGGTGTATTTTATCCATTACAGACCTTTTCGAAGCAGCGGGATGTTGATTTTGCGCAAATACCAATTTGCCTGGAAGCCGCTAAGCCCGAACTGCTGGAAGAGCTGAAAGAACTGGCGAAACGCTTATCAAATAAGGTTGAAGAGATCCGTTCTGCTCAACGGCAAAGTTTGCATTTAGCAGCTGTTTTTACTTGTAATTTTGTCAATCACTTCTATTATCTTTCGCACCGGATTGTTCAAAAGTATGGTGTCGATTTTGAGTTGCTGAAGCCGTTGATTACGGAAACGGCAGCCAAAGTAATGGAAATCGATCCTTTTGATGCACAAACCGGACCAGCCAAACGATTTGATGAAGCAATTATTAATAAGCATTTGGATTTTCTGGCTGATCAACCCAAACTACAGGAAATCTATAGTTTTGTATCGAAGAGTATTTTTGAAGCTCATAAATCCAAATAAACATGACTTTTGTAAAAGATAAACTGAAAAATATTAAGGCCCTGGTCTTTGATATTGATGGTGTTCTGTCTCTGGATACATCACCACTGAACGAAAATGGCGATCCAATGCGTACAGCCAACGTAAAGGATGGTTATGCCCTTCGGAATGCGATGAATATGGGCTATCACGTAGCCATTATTACAGGTGGTGCTGTTGAGCGTGTACGACTGCGCTACGAGAAACTTGGCGTGCCGCATATTTATATGGGAGTTCGCGATAAAGTACAGCCTCTTAACGACTTTTTGGAAAAGGTGGGAGTAACGGCTGACGAAGTCTTGTATATGGGCGATGATTTGATCGATTATAAAATTATGTCGCTAGTTGGATTTCCTTGCAGTCCGAAGGATGCCGTACACGAAATCAAAGAAATTTCTTTGTATATTTCAGAGAAAAACGGAGGAGAGGGCTGTGTGCGCGATGTGATTGAGCAGGTGATGCGGGCACAGGACACTTGGATCAACGAAAAGTCATATTATTGGAGGTCAACATAATGATATTGAAGAATCTTGAGAAATATAAATTGGTGTTAGCATCAGCATCGCCACGTCGTCAGCAGTTGCTAAAAGAGCTTGGACTTGAATTTGAAGTCAGGCCAGCTGATGTTGATGAGTTCTATCCCGAAACGCTGGGAATGACTGCTATTCCGGAATATCTGGCTCAACTGAAAGCAGATGTTCTGGTTCCGGATATGGCTGACGACGAACTGTTGATTACAGCTGATACGATTGTTTGGAAAGATGATAAAGTATTGGGTAAACCAGCAGACAAGAATGAAGCCTTCGAAATGTTGAAAGCCCTTTCAGGAACTCAGCACCAGGTAATTACCGGTATAAATCTTCAATCTAAAGAAAAGAAAGTTTCTTTTCATGCCGTAACCGAAGTCTGGTTTGATGATTTAAAGGACGAGGAAATTAACTTCTACATCGAAAAATATAAACCATACGACAAAGCAGGTGCTTACGGAATTCAGGAGTGGATTGGCTTTGTTGGCATTTATAAAATCGAAGGTTCCTTTTATAATGTCATGGGATTGCCGGTTCATAAGCTTTATCAGTACTTGAACGAGTTTTAAAATTGGTATATTCTTACTAAATTCAGCTCTTAGCTGATGAAAATCAGGAGAGTTATTTTCTTCTGGTTCTATTTTTGTATGCTGGCTTGCCAGCATTTTTTATTTTTTAAAATTCGAAAGCATAGAAAAAGAATACGATGGTGAAATTTAGATTATTACTGGTTGGAGTTTTATTGCATCTCGTTTTGTTGGCCTCGGCCAACGAGGGGATGTGGATCCCGACACTACTAAAGAAGTACAATATTGAGGAAATGCAGAAAATGGGCTTCCGCTTGACTGCCGATGATGTTTACAGCATTAACCACAATAGCATGAAGGATGCGGTGGTGTTGTTTGGTCGCGGATGTACCGGCGAGCTGGTGTCGAATGAAGGATTGTTGCTGACCAATCACCATTGCGGCTATTCTCAAATTCAGTCGCACAGTACATTGGAGCATGATTACCTTACAAACGGTTTCTGGGCCAAGTCGCGCGACGAAGAATTGGCGAATCCCGGTTTGGTTGTTCGTTTTCTGGATCGTATGGAAGATGTTTCGGATAAGGTATTTGCTCATACAGCTGGTTTAGATGCCGATGCGAAGGACGTTCAGATTAAAAAAAATATTCAGCAAATTGAAGCGGAGGCTAAGATTGATGATCGTTTTGATGCTGTTGTGAAACCCATTTTTAAAGGCAATCAATACTTCCTGTATGTCTATAAAGTGTATCGCGATGTTCGCTTGGTTGGTGCTCCGCCTTCAGCAATTGGCAAGTTTGGTGGAGATACCGACAACTGGATGTGGCCGCGTCACACCGGCGATTTCTCTGTTTTTCGGGTTTATGCTGATCAGAATAATGAACCGGCTGATTATTCGCCGGACAATGTTCCTTATCACCCCAAGTCTTTTTTCCCGATTTCGTTAAAGGGAATTCACCCCGACGATTTTGTGATGATTTTTGGTTTTCCCGGAACTACCAACGAGTATTTACCATCGGATGCAGTGGAGATGTTGATGCAGCAAAGTGATCCGGATAAGATTAAGATTCGTACGGAGAAGCTGGATATTATGCGGGCTCATATGGAAGCTGATCCGAAAGTTCGGATTCAATATGCTTCGAAATATGCATCAACCAGTAATTCATGGAAACGCTGGCAAGGCGAAATTCGTGGCTTAAAGCGGATGGATGCCCTGGATATTAAGCATCATTTTGAGGACAATTTTGAAAAATGGTACAAGCAGTCGGATGAGTTAAAGGTTAAGTATGCAAATGTATTACCCGGCTTTCATAAATTATATACCGACCTGATGCCATATGACCGGGCTTATAATTATTATGTTGAAATTGTTTTTAGGGGAACCGATATTTTGCAGTTGGCCAGCAAGATTCCACGCAACAGAGATTCGTGGACTGCTGCAGGAAGCCAAGCACAGGAAGCACTAAAGAAAAAGCTTAGGGAAGAAATACAGGCGCATTTTAAAGACTATGACCAAGCCACAGATGAAGCTGTTTTTACAGGCCTATTGCGCATGTTGAAAGCGGATCTGGATCCTTCGTTTTTACCGGACGATTTCGAAAAATTATTGGATAAATATTCGAACGAAAAGTTATTGAAGAAAGTTTATCGTAAATCAGTATTAACCGATAAAGCTAAACTGTTAGCCATGGTAGACGAGCTGGATTCAAAAACGATTGGACGCTTTCAGAAAGATCCGGTGATTGCCTTATTCGACCAATTGCGTGGTTATTTCCTGACAAACATTGAGCATCCTTATCGCGAAATAACCCATGAAATCGATAACCTTCAAAAGACTTATATGGCTGGCATTATGGCCATGAAGGCCGGAAAAGCGTTATATCCCGATGCCAATCTCACACTGCGTGTTGCTTACGGAAAGGTTGAAGGCTACAAACCTGCCGATGGGGTAGTGTACAAGTATTATACAACCCTGAAAGGTATTATGGAGAAAGATAATCCGAATATTTACGATTATAATGTGCCGCAAAAATTGCGAAATTTATACGATGCGAAAGATTATGGACGATATGGCGATAACGGACAAATGCCGGTGGCCTTTACTGCTTCGATTCATACCACCGGAGGAAATTCAGGCAGCCCGGCAATTAATGCTAATGGAGAGCTTGTCGGGATCAACTTCGACCGTTGTTGGGAAGGCACAATGAGCGATATCATGTTCGACCCGGATCAATGTCGCAACATCATGGTGGATATTCGCTATGTCCTGTTCTTAATTGATAAGTTCGCAGGGGCAGGCTACTTGTTGGACGAAATGAAACTCGTTACTGAATAAAGAGTTTTACTTCGTAAATAAAACTTGAAATGGGATAGCGCCGGAAGTTAGCGTTATCCCATTTTTGTAACAGTCAAAATAGAGTATAAATCTGTCAAGCTATTTTAGGAAAAGTCACACTTTTATAGAACCGCATCCATTTTTCATGGAACCGCGTCTACTTCTTATACAATTGTATCAACTTTTCACAGAACCGCACACTTTTTTCGCAGAACCGCTTGAACTTTTCATTCCACCGCACTTACTTTTGATAGAACCGCTTGGATTTTTGATAGAACCGCTTCTACTTTTGGTAAAACCGCAGTTCCTTTTCATTCCACCGCAATGGATGACTTCGGACGATTTCACAAAAAATCGATTGGTACTTTCAAAAATCGTTGTTCTGTTTGTAGTTCTGAACGTAATCCGATAAACTATAAACGGTATCGGGGATGGTTTTATTGGTGATTTTAAAAAGCTGCCAGATTGCCGACCATTCATAATTGGGCTGCTTATAGACCGGGTAGAGCGAAGTCAGTGGCTTGCTAATCGTTTGGTCGGATACCCAGCTGTCGCCGCTATAATGTCCTTGTACAAACTGTTGGAAAGTCGGGTTCATGAATTCAAAAAGTATTTTCCCCTCTTTTATCGTGAGAACTCCTGTATAATTGCAGCTGAATTGCTCCGCAGGAAACGAACCGTAGAATATAATTTTGCCATCATCCAGGTTATTGTAGGTCTGGTTGGGTAAAATATTCTGGTTCACAGCTAACCATTCAAGACTATGCTGAAAGAGTTCGGCCTTCGATAATTGATCATTCTGAATGAAGTAGGA
Source organism: Mangrovibacterium sp. (assembly GCF_059905295.1). NCBI lineage: Bacteria > Pseudomonadati > Bacteroidota > Bacteroidia > Marinilabiliales > Prolixibacteraceae > Mangrovibacterium > Mangrovibacterium sp. Next base: position 8,223 of record NZ_JBZQJF010000084.1, on the reverse strand, counting down.
GTATTGAGCTTGCCCGTTGTCGTCGACCGGTAAGTTTGGGTAGCCTCCGAATTTTTCGATGCTCTTGAACCATTTTTTAGTAAATGCTTGAAAATCTCCCAGATCGTTGTCGCCATTATTTATCGATTGCTTAATAAGGTTGAACTCTAAGGTGTCGGTTTGTGCCCAGCTATTCAGGCTAAGTAAACTAAGAATGAGTGCGAGTAGTTTGAGTTTCATGGTTCCTGATGTTTGATTGTTTTGACTTTTCAAGTTATACAAAAAACGAACCATCAATACGATTATTTTAGATTAAAAGCCGGACTCGTAGCAAATCCGGCTTTTTAACTAACAGGCAGAGATCCTTCGCGTTAACTTACTAACGGGAACGAATTTCTTTTCGCATAAAACTGATATAGCTTAAAGCGAAACAAACAACGGTCGCGGCTATTAGTCCGGTAACCTGTGGCCAAACCAAAAGCAAACTTTGTCCCAGTGGAAGCGGACTTGGTATTGCGCCCTGTACTTGTTGTACTGTAAGCGGTCCAAGGCTACGCACTGATGGCATGAGCATAGTTGATGTTGCTTCGCTGAATAATGTGCTTGGCGAAATGCGGGTTAAATTGAGCATCAGGTTTTCATGGCCTAAGATTACAGCCGGTGGAGCGTAAGGCGACGGCATGGTCGCTTTGTTCACCAGGTTGACAATCATAACAAAGAAGACACTGAAAAATAACCATACAGCAATGCCCGCCAAAGCAGAGGTGGCTGCCTGTCTGAACTTGACAGAAAAAAAGATCGACAGGTTAAGCCAAAAGGCTACATAGAATATACTGATGATAATGAAGAATACGATACGCCAGAATTCGACAGCCGTGGGAGGTATACCGATAATGCAAATTCCCAGGCCCATCACCAGGAAACCGAGCGCAAAGAATAACACGCTAATAACGATTAGCGAAGCCATAAACTTGGCGTTCAGCAAATAGTCGCGGTGTATGGGCTGTGCCATTACACGGCTCAATGTTCCCCGGTTGCGTTCCGAATTAATGGCATCGAAACCAAGGCTAATACCCAGTAAGGGGCCTAAAAAACTGATGAATACGGTATAGGAAGGAAGCGATCCGTCCGTCAGAGTAAAGAGTTTCAGAAATAGAAACTCTGCATCCGGATCGTTCGGCTTAATGGCATGACCAATATTGGATAGCGATGTATAAAGCGATCCCAGGCAGGTTAAAGCAATAATTGCCAGAAGGATGATGAATTTCCAGCTTCTTACCTGCTCGGAAACCTCTTTTTGCACTAATACCCGGAATGGATGTACGGCTTTAGTCCGGTATTTTCGTTCCCTGGTCTTTGTTGGTGTCGCAATTTTAGACAAGTCTAAAGCAAGGTTCATATTACGCATAGGCACCTCCTTGGAAATAGCGGTTATAAATATCGTCCAGCCCATGTTCGCGCTGATGTAGTGCGTGTAATCCAATGCCGCTGTTCACAATTGTTCGGGCTATTTGCTCCGAAATATCAGACGAACAGCCTAATTGTAACTTCTTGCCATTTTGCTGAAGTGTAAGAACGCCCTCGAGTTGTTTCAATTGCTCGGTTAATGTTTGAGCAGCACCAGCTTCGGTCGAAGCAATCTCGGCATGAATGGTATAAGGTTCATTTTCGAATAACTGATGCGATAAATCCTGAATATTACCCTCAGCAATCAGTTTCCCGCGCACAAAAATTCCCACACGGTCGCAAACCTGCTGCACCTGGTGTAAGTTGTGCGACGAAAACAGGACGGTTATTCCTTCCTCTTTGCTCAGTTGAACGATTAACGAGAGAAATTCCTGAATCCCTTTAGGGTCGATGCCGGAAGTTGGTTCGTCCAGAATAATAACTTCCGGATTTTTAATCAGCACTTCTGCTAATCCCAGCCGTTGTCGCATTCCTCTGGAGTAGGCTCCTGTTTTTTTCTCCGCCTGCTCGATAAGATCCACGCGTTGGAGCAATTGTTCGGCACGTTCGGCAGCTTCTTTTTGTGACAGACCGTTTAGCTGGGCAATAAACATCAGGTTCTCCCAACCGCTGCGATCCTGATAAAAACCAACATCTTCGGGCAGGTAACCAACTTTCCGCTTTACCTCAATTGGCTTCTCTGTTGAGTTGGTCTGACAAACATGTACCTTACCCGAAGTTGGATCGGTAAGTCCAAGCATCATCAGGATGGTGGTTGATTTGCCTGCTCCATTGGGGCCCAGCAAACCAAAAACTTCACCTTTGCGGATCGTCAGGTTGAGTTGGTCAACAGCTGTGAACGATCCGTATTTTTTTGTCAGATCGACGAGCTCAATAATTGACTCACTCACAATTACCTCCTTCCGTATTTACGAAACAGAAAACCGACGCTTCCCAAGGCCATCAAAATTACCAGGACTCCAATACCACCCAGGATCATTGGTGTACGCACCGACATGCGGAACTCTGAAGTTGACGTTGCTTCGGGGGTTTTTGCTGTAATTTTTGCCATATAATCGCCGGCGATTGCATTTTTCGATGCTTTAACTTTCGCGTGAACAATCATTTGTTTTCCCGGGTCGATTCGGATGACCGCCTTTGGATCGAAACTAACTTCCCAGTCGCTTGGCTTCGTAGCATTTAGCTTAATATCTTCGAGTGGTGCAGAACCTGTATTGCGGATAACCAGATCCAGGGTTTTTTCGTCACCTGCCGTAATCTTTGTGCTTAATAAGCCGGTTGGTGTACTCATTTCCATGGCGTATGATCCGGTAATCACAACTTCCAGATCCAACTTTGAAGTCATGTTGCTGGTGGCAGCTGTAACCGGAATTTGATAGCGACCTGCAGGCACTTCTGCTGGTGGTTTTATTTCGATGGTCACATCTTTGGTACTGTTTTCATCTACATTGACTGATGCAACTTGTTTGTAATTCGCTTTGAAAGTCACGTCCCAACCACGAGGAGCATGTGCTTCGAGCGCATAAACCTGCTTGTCATCAGTACTGTTGTTGAGATTGGCTTTAAAGGTAAATGATGAGTTTGAATGCCCCGACATATTATTTTGGTCGGTGGTAAATTCTGTCTTGAAAGTACCTTGTTTCGATACGGTAACAGTTAGTGGAAGTATACTTTCTCCATTCGCGACAACATTAAAATGATAATTACCTTTATTGACTTTCAACGGAACCTGAACATCAAGGGTGAATGTCTTTTTTTCACCGGGCAACACAGATAGTTGCTTGACGTTATAATTCCCCGACTTCAAGGTGTAATCCCAACTTCGGGGCAAGCCTGTTATTCGAATCGCATCATCCACCACTTCTTTCGTGTTGTTGATCATCTCGATTGAGTACTTGATGGGTTGACCGGGGGGAACCGAAACTTGAGTGTAAGGGGTATAGAGCGTTACACTCGCTTTTTCATCGGCAGCATTTGTATTTACTGCAAATAATCCCAAAAGGGTAAATAGAAACAGAAAAGAAAAGATCTTTCGTATTGACATAAATTTTCCTCCATGCGTTTTTGTTAGACATAGCAATACGGTCAACAAGTTTAAGCAATGATTAAATTCGATCGCTGTTAAAAGATATCAAAAAAGTTAAATGAAATTTTAAAATATCAGTGATACTGAGTGTTATACGGGGTGTTGTATGAAGAGGGATTGTTTTGATTTGCTCGAGTTAGGCTTCTTTTGGGGGTAAAAAAGGGGAAAGATCTTATCTCTGAAAATGGACTATTATGTTTCTTTTTTTGATTGGTTGAGTACGATAAGTTGAATTATTTATCATTTGAAGGCTAATTTTAGAAACTCCATTTTAGTCGGGCAAACAGAAGTTGACCAATATTGCCGTATTCACTGGTTGTGTCTCCTGTAAATAACTGACCAGCCAGCATTAGCTCAATGTTTGTTTGAAGAGAATAACTGACTGACGGGCCCAGGTACATCGATCCATCAGCCGGATTGATAATGACTGCAACAGCTGTGGTTAGCAAGGGGGTAACAGGATAGGAACATTGACTAAAAAGCTCATACTTCCCAAAAGATAGCGATTTTGCAGACAGATTGTTGCTCAGAATTGGATTGAGATCAGCTACTCCCTTTCCACCCAGGCTATTGAAAAGAGCACTGAAGTGAAGATAGAAAGACGAAGGAAATGTATAGTCGGCGGAAACGGAAGCTACCGTTGCCGATTGCGAATTGGAATCCGCTTGTCGTGGAATAAATTGACTGAATTCACCCCGAAACCCAGCTCCTTTTATGTCGCCGGCCCAACCGAAGCCTGCAACCAGATCGGGACCATCCCAGCCACCAATAAATTGAAAATCGTAGTTCCAATGCGAAAAACGATATAAACCAGCCAAAGCCATTTTATTCGGATTTTCACCCAGCTTGTAAACCAATTCTGCAGAGGATGTTGCCCCTGTATAATACTGGATGCGAAGAGCATCAGTTCCGGGGCGTTCTTCATAGTCGAAATCGAAGTAGGAGAAGGTGTTGAATACATCATTGGGATTCCACACCAGGTTAACGCCCCAATTTACGCGTTGTCGTCCGATTCGAACTTGCCAATTCCCTGAAGTCCAATCCACGTATGCGCGGTCGATCATACAATGAAGAAACCATGCGTTGCCATCGAATGGGATGGCTGATAAATCGAAATATCCCGGATCGCTATTCAAAGCAGATTGATAGGCGGGGAAATTTCGGACCATGCTACCGGAAATTAACCGATTACGGTTTTCGATGACCACGGTAAATTGATCTGTTGCATACCATGCAAAATTCAGCCGGTTATGAATGGTGTTGGTGTATTGGGTATCGAGTGAATATCCGTCAACTTGTTTCGGATGGTAATACATAAACAAGTCTTTTACATAGCCGGTTAGTGTCCATTTTCGCTCCTGTGCCTGTGTCAGGAAGGGAAGGACCATTACGAGCAGGAAAAAGGCTGCCTTGATTCTCATTTTCATCACTTCGGGTTTATTTTTTGCTGATATCACTAATTACTTTTCCATCTTCCAGTGTGATAATTCGTCGAGCTTTGTTGACAACCCGCTGATCATGGGTGCTGAAAATGAAGGTGATGTTCTCTTTTCTGTTCAGATCCTCCATAATGTCGAGTAGGTTAGCTGTTGATTTTGAGTCGAGGTTGGCCGTTGGTTCGTCAGCTAAAACAAACTTCGGTTTTGATGCCAGTGCCCGGGCAACAGCCACTCGTTGTTGCTGGCCTCCGGACAGCTTTGCCGGCCGGCTGTTGATCCGGTCGCCAAGGCCAACTTGTTCGAGTAGGGAGATTGCTCGTTGTTGGCGTTCTTTCTTGGGAACTTCCTGCAATTGCATGATGAATTCAACATTTTCCATGGCCGTAAGCACAGGAATCAGGTTGTAAGCCTGAAAGACAAAACCAATATTCCGTAACCGGAAGTCGATTAGTTGCGATGAGGAAAGTGTTTGAATATTGGTGCTGCCAATCGAAATTTCACCTTCTGTGGGCTCATCAAGTCCGCCCAACATGTTGAGCAAGGTTGTTTTACCCGAACCTGAAGGCCCAACAATTGCGGCGAATTCTCCTTGTTCAAAACTTAGATCAACACCGTTCAAAGCTTTAACTTCAATTTCCGTTGTGTCGTATATCTTTTTCAGCTGTTTGACTTCTATTACTTTCATTGTGTCCTATTTTAGGTGTTTCGAGTTTCGGGATTTTGTTTTTTAATCTCGTGCCTCTATTCTTCTACATATCAATTCGAATGGCTTCAGCAGGCTTTAATCGTAAAGCCTTCAAGGCCGGGTAAATAGCTGCCAGTAACCCGGTAAGGAAAACCATTCCTGCAATTTGAAGCGTGATTGACCAGCTTAATTTCGTATATACAAGCGTGTCAAAGCCCATCGACTTGTAAGCAGTTGACCAGGCCCCCAAATCAATTCCGTGTACTCCGAAATAGAGATTAAGCAGCCATCCCAGGATGATTCCGCATAGACCTCCGAAGATCGAAAGCATAACTGTCTCGGTCATAATCATGGTAAATACTTTAATCCGGTTCATACCAACAGCCATGAGCATGCCTAACTCCTTGGTCCGTTCAAGTACTGCCATCAACATGGTATTGATAATGCCGAAGAGTAAAGCGAACAAGATGATCCCGATGAAGATGTACATGGTTAAGCCGAAGCTACTTTCGAGTAGGCTTACTTCGGGCATGATTTCGCGCCAGGTTTTTACATCGAGTTGTGAAAAATCGCGGGTCAAGTCATTGGCCACGGTTGAAAGGGCCTCGTTATCCTTTAACAGGACAGCAATTTCGTGGCAACTGTTCGCGTTAAGGCCCAATAAACGATTCAGATCCGAGGATTTGACAAAGACACTGTTTTCGTCGAAGCTAGTATTCGAGGTTTCGTAGATGCCGACAACCTTAAATGCCGCTCCTGTGATATTGCTGTTTAGATCCTGCAAGGTGATTACAACTTTTGATTTCAGCTTTACTTTCAGTTTATCAGCAAGCTTTTTGCCGATGATGATCGGGTTTCTGCGGTTTGTTTCGAAGTAGTCACCTTCAATCAGTTTAGCATGAAGGTTTGTTACCTGTGCTTCTTCCGCCGGGACGATTCCTGTAATTTTTACTCCGGATCCTGTGGTCGGTGATTGAATCATCGAGTTGATAATTGTTCGACAGCTAATTGCTTTAACATCCGGCTCGTTTCGGATTATTTGCACAACTGAGTCGGTGGAAGTTATCAGTCGTTTTTTATCGGGGTTCTCCAGGTAATGTTTTTGGTGAATCTGGATATGTGAAGCTTCGGTTTTAATAGCCGAGTTAATCCGTTGATCCAGCATTCCTTTGTAAAAAGCCATATAAAAAATCCCGGAAGCCAAACCTAATGTTAAAGCAGTCAGGATGACCAGGCTTCTTGTTTTACTTCTCCAAATATTTCTCCAGGCAATAGCAAGTATCATGATGGTTGATTTTTTAGTTAGGCATGAAGTGCTTTCGTTAGTTTCATTCGGAAAGTCTTAATTAGCGGATAACAAAATACCAGCAAGGTTAGAACGAAGACGATTAACACCTGACGGGCAAAAATGAACCATTGAGCAGAGAAGTACATGGCCGGCTCAAAACCAAACTCTTCGTAGGCTTTGGCCGACTCACCGGTCAGCGGTATTGGATGATAAACCAGGTATGAGATGAAAGGTAGGCTAAAAGCAAATCCTATCACTACTCCAATCAATCCGATTAGGGCAATTTCGAAAAACAGGATGGAGCTTAACCGACTTTTTTGCATGCCAATAGCGACCATGATTCCCATTTCTTTGCGACGTTCAGCCATCATCATGATAACTGTGCCAAATATTCCGAACCCAACCAGCGTGTAGAGAATTCCTTTGGTGATGTAAGCTCCCGAACGATCGGCATCAATCATATTTTTGGTGAGCGGGTCCATTTCGTCCCAGGTCATTATCTCGTATTTGTTGCCAAATTGACTTTGCAGGAGATGTCTTTGTCGGTTTACATCGGAGTAATCGTGGACCATTAGCACGAGTGAACTGTATTGATTCGGAACTGAGAAAAAATTTTGTGCTGTTTGAAGGTCAATATAACCTCCCATGTTATTCATCGTCGGGGAGGGAAATTTAAGGATTCCCCGAACCGGAAACAATCCTGCAGCAGTGGATCCATGGTAACCCTGGCTCATTAAAACAAGTGTGTCGTTAACCGTTACTCCCAGGTTTTTGGCCAAATTCACCGCCAATAGAATGCCTTTGTCGTTTGGCTTCAGGTATTCACCTTGGATTACCCATTGCGAAAGCTTGCTCATGGCGTTTTCCTTTTCCGGATCTACGCCAATTAAAGCTCCACCCTTCGTATTATTCCCGTAAGACATGAGGGCAAATGACTCTAGCCGGGGAACAAAGGACTGAATTCCCGGATTAGTCCGGATCGCCTCCATGAGAGTATCATCGGGTGTAAAGCAGTTGTCGATTGTTTTGTTATCCCAATAATCCGGATGATGAATTTGGATGTAACCGGAGTAAAAGCTAACCACATTGTCGATCATTTTGGAATAAGTACCTTCCTGCATCGAGGTCATGAAGGTGCTCAGCAGAACCCCAAAGAAAACCGAGGCTACAGTTATGAAAGTTCTTCGTCGGTTACGCCAAATGTTGCGCCAGGCAAGTTTAAAGTTTGTAGACATATTCGTTGGATTGAAGGATTGACAATTTGAAGGATTGATGGACC
>NZ_JBZQJF010000083.1:0-3955 GCF_059905295.1 Mangrovibacterium sp. | reverse complement strand
CAAATTTTTAACTGCCTCGATTGGAAGGAAGTTTGTAATGAGTCTCTCAGGACTTTTCCTGATGGTATTTATTGCTGTCCACCTGGGCCTGAACTTATTGCTGATTTTTGACGACAGTGGATCTTTGTTTAATGAGGGTGCCCATTTTATGGCCACCAACCCATTAATTAAAATTATGGAACCCATCTTAGGTTTGGGTTTTATGATTCACATCATTTGGTCGTTCTTTCTTGAATATCAAAACTGGAAAGCGCGTCCTGTTAAGTATGCAAAAAAGAACATGAGTGGAGCAAGCTCGTGGGCTTCAAGGAACATGTTGATTCTGGGAGCCTTAGTATTAGTTTTCCTGGTTATTCACATTATCGATTTTTTCTGGGTCATTAAATTTAGTCCCGAAGAAATAGAACATCTTGCCAAAGGTGATTACGATTTGGTTGCCGGACTTTTTAAAGAAAGCATTTTTGCCAATATTTTATACATTATTGGTGGAATCCTGCTTGGTCTGCACCTTTCGCATGGCTTTTGGTCGTCGTTCCAGACTTTGGGTGTAAACAACAAGTTCTGGTTAAAAAGATGGCAGGTAATCGGACAGATCTATGCTGTAGTTGTAGCCGTAGGTTTTTCTATTATACCGCTTTATTTCATGTTGGGTCTGTACAAATAAAAAGGAAAAGTTATGAGCATATTAGATAGCAAAATACCGGAAGGGCCATTAGCTGAAAAGTGGAACAAACACAAGTCAGCCATCAAAGTAGTGAGCCCGGCCAATAAACGCAAACTCGAAATTATTGTAGTAGGAACCGGTTTGGGAGGTGCTTCGGCAGCTGCTTCACTGGCCGAATTAGGATATAAAGTAAAAGCATTCTGTTACCAGGACAGCCCGCGCCGTGCGCACTCGATCGCAGCACAGGGTGGTATAAACGCTGCTAAAAACTATCAGAATGATAACGACTCGGTGTTCCGTCTTTTTTACGATACCATTAAAGGTGGCGACTATCGTGCACGCGAAGCCAATGTTTATCGTTTGGCAGAAGTTTCACCAAACATCATTGACCAGTGTGTGGCACAGGGTGTGCCATTTGGTCGTGAATATGGCGGTTTGTTAGATAACCGTTCGTTCGGTGGTGTGTTGGTAAGCCGTACGTTTTATGCGCGCGGGCAAACCGGTCAGCAGTTGTTGATTGGAGCTTACCAGGCTTTGAACCGTCAGATCGCCAAAGGCAATGTTGAAATGTACAGCCGTCACGAAATGCTTGACGTGGTTAAGATCGACGGAAAAGCCCGCGGTATTATTGCCCGCGACCTGGTTACCGGAGAAATTAAACGCTACGGAGCACATGCTGTTGTTGTGGCTACCGGAGGTTACGGAAACGTTTTCTTCCTGTCGACCAACGCTATGGGAAGTAACGGATCGGCTGCGTGGCAGTGTTACAAAAAAGGAGCGTTCATGTCGAATCCTTGTTTTGTACAGATCCACCCGACCTGTATCCCGGTTCACGGAGATCAGCAGTCGAAATTGACGTTGATGTCAGAATCGTTGCGTAACGACGGTCGTGTTTGGGTTCCGAAGAAAAAAGAAGACGCAGTTAAATTGCAGAAAGGCGAACTTCATCCGAATGACATTGCAGATGAAGATCGCGATTTCTACCTCGAAAGAAGATATCCGTCGTACGGAAACCTTGTGCCGCGTGATGTTGCATCGCGTGCAGCAAAAGAACGTTGCGATGCCGGTTTTGGAGTAAACTCTGAAGGAAAAGCTGTTTTCCTCGATTTTAAATATGCCATCGAGCGCTTGGGCAAAGATGTAATTGAAGCACGTTATGGAAACCTTTTCCAGATGTACGAAAAGATTACTGACGTTGATCCGTACAAAGCACCAATGATGATCTATCCGGCCATCCACTATTCAATGGGTGGTACCTGGGTTGACTACAACCTGATGACTTCGGTTCCGGGCTTATATTCAATTGGTGAGGCTAACTTCTCCGATCACGGAGCTAACCGTTTAGGAGCTTCAGCTTTGATGCAGGGGCTGGCTGACGGTTATTTCATTCTGCCGTACACCATTGGTGATTATCTGGCTGATGAAATCATGACTCCGAAAGTGGATGTCAGTGCACCGGAGTTTGCAGAAGCTGAAAAAGAAGTGACCGCACGTATTGAAAAACTGTATAATATCAAGGGTACGAAGACCGTAGATTATTTCCACAAGAAGTTAGGCCATATTATGTGGGAATATGTTGGTATGGCTCGAAACGCAGAAGGATTGAAAAAAGCGATCAAAGAAATTAAGGAAGTTCGTGAAGCATTCTGGAAAGATGTTAAAATACCGGGAGAGCTGAATAACCTGAATCCTGAGCTTGAAAAGGCAGGTCGTGTTGCCGACTTCTTCGATATTGGTGAATTGATGGCTCGCGATGCACTTGACAGAAACGAATCGTGTGGTGGACACTTCCGTCTGGAATCGGCTACCGAAGAAGGTGAGGCCAAACGTAACGACGAGAAATTCACCTATGTTTCTTGCTGGGAGTACAAAGGAGAAGGAGCTGAGCCGACATTACACAAAGAGGATTTGGTGTTTGAGAATGTGAAATTAACTCAAAGGAGTTATAAGTAGTCTCATTACTCACATCTATTAATCTTAAAATCTAAAAGAAAATGGCTGATAAAATTTTGAAAGAACTCAAAATAAAAGTTTGGAGGCAAAATAACGCCAAATCCAAAGGGAGATTTGAAACCTATATCATCAATAATATTTCAACAGGTTCTTCATTTTTGGAAATGATGGATATTTTGAATGATGATCTGATTGAAAAGGGAATCGACCCGATTGCTTTCGATCACGACTGTCGTGAAGGAATTTGCGGAACATGTAGTTTGTACATCAATGGCCGCCCACACGGACCGGATACTGAAGTAACTACCTGCCAGTTGCACATGCGTAAATTCAAGGATGGCGAAACCATCATAATTGAACCATGGCGTGCCCGTGCATTCCCGGTGATCAAAGACTTGGTAGTTAATCGTACCGCTTTTGAGAAAATACTGCAGGCAGGTGGTTTTGTATCAGTTAACACCGGTGGTGTACCCGATGCAAATACAATCCCGGTAGCCCGAGATGATGCTGAAGAAGCGATGGATGCTGCAGCTTGTATTGGTTGTGGTGCCTGTGTTGCGGCGTGTAAAAACTCGTCAGCAATGTTGTTTGTTTCGGCAAAAGTGTCACACCTGGCCAAATTACCACAAGGTAAAGTTGAAGCCAAAGCCCGTGCATTGAACATGGTGTCGAAAATGGATGAGCTTGGTTTTGGAGGTTGTACCAACACCCGTGCCTGCGAGGTAGAATGTCCGAAAAGCATCTCGATCATGAATATTGCCCGCCTGAATCGTGAGTACTTAAAGTCACGACTGAGTAGGTAGTTTGTATTCGGTTTCGGGAACTTGTGGATAATTATTCATTCGGGCAGACCCGCCTGAACCGCGAGTATTTGAAATCGAGATTGAGCAGATAAACCTGTTAATTAGAATAAATTGGAAGGCCTTTTCACTGTGAAAAGGCCTTCTTTTTTTGCACTAATCCACAGCAGGTTGTGCATAAGTTAGCCGGCGAACGACTCTTTTTGAGTTGCTGATTCTTTAAATTCGCAATAAACAAAGAGGATTTATGCCATACAGAAGATTACCCACAACGGACAAGGCACGCTTGCGTGCACTGGAAACAGCCCTAAACAAAGTGAATGAAATAAGCGTAAAGAACATTCCTTTCGCAAAACATTCCACCGAGGAGTTGCAGAGTGTAAAGAACCAATTTGAGAATACCCTGAAACATTACGAACTGAACATCAATCAACAATCGGACAATAATAAAAAGTACAAGGAAGTATTTGAGACCGCCAGGCTGTACCTGTCGCATTTTATGCAGGTATTGCTTTTTGCATCAGAACGCGGTGAAATT
>NZ_JBZQJF010000082.1:0-2003 GCF_059905295.1 Mangrovibacterium sp. | reverse complement strand
TGGCAAAGTAATGTCGCGGTCTCTTTGTTTATATACATGAATGAATTCGACGAAGATTGAAAGATAGAGGGGAAGGATAATACCGAAGGGGATCCTTTTTGACTTTGGAAGAACTTGTGTCCGGCTAACAACATGGCATTTCCCTCCTGAGATATTTTGATGTATTTTAAAAATGACTTTCTAGTTTTGTGACCTGTGATCTTCATGATGGAGATAGAAGGAATGCCTGCTAAATACCTATTGGTCGCTCCGGAGCGGCGGGCTGTATGGTTACTAATTAGTTCCCATTAGTCAGGTTGCATACGAATTGGGATTCCAGTATCCGCAACATTTTAGTCGAATGTTTAAGAATGAAACCGGCTATTCACCCAACGAATATCGATCTCTGAATTAATCACAGGAACGATTTCGACTTCGAAGATAATTTCCTGTTATTATTGTCTGTTATTAGCCGTCAATAGTTTTGGCTGGGTAGAATACTCTTAATGGTGACAAATAAGAAGCTTCAAGTGATTCCTATAAGTAGTGAAGGTGAAGATTGTCGCTAAAATGATAAATCAATGTTTTGCTAAGGCGACAAGCTTTATCCTGATCGACCTGAATGTAGTGCCTTCGACTTTCTTTTTTGCAAAATATTTCTGACTTTAGGATGAAATTCTATTGTTCGCAAGATTCACGTATTAAAATTATACTTCGATGATATTGAGATCAGCTTTTTTGCTCTTGGGAGCATTTTTATTTATGATGGCATCCTGTACTGAAAAAGTTAAGACAGACCTGACAAAAACAGCTTTTATTCCGAAACCAGTAAGCGTTACGGCAACTGGCGATGCATTTGAGCTGGATGGTTCAACTGGAATCTTTGTGCAGAAGGGGAACAACCATTTGCCGATTGCCGGGAAATTCCTTGTTAGTACCTTGGGCTCTTCCTCTACTGTTGAAGCTGTTTCTGAAGCTCCTTCCAATGGGATTTATCTTTCGCTTGATACAAGTGGTGAGGTCCCGGCAGAGGGGTATAAACTGACGATCGATAATAAGCTGATTCAGATTGAAGGAGGTGATGAAGCCGGTTGTTTCTATGGAATTCAGACATTGATGCAAATTTTACCGGCAAAAATTACTCCAGGCGAAAAGTTAATTGTTCCAACCGGAGCCATCACTGATGCCCCGGTATACGGTTATCGTGGAGCGATGCTCGATGTTGCTCGTCATTTTTTTTCAGTGGAAGATGTGAAACGTTTTATCGATTTTCTGGCGGAATATAAAATGAACACGCTTCATCTGCACCTGACAGATGACCAGGGATGGCGGATTGAAATCAAGTCGTGGCCAAAACTAACAAAAGTTGGTGGTAGCACTGAAGTTGGTGGCGGAGAGGGTGGTTTTTATACGCAGGAACAATACAAGGATATTGTGGCCTATGCAGCAGCACATTTTATTACGATTGTTCCGGAAGTTGACATGCCCGGCCATACCAATGCCGCCCTGGCATCGTATGCAGAGTTGAATGCAGACGGAAAAGCGAGAGAGCTTTATACTGGGATTAATGTTGGTTTCAGTACACTCGATGCACACAAAGACGTGACATACAAGTTCGTTGATGACGTAGTTCGAGAATTGTCAGAGCTTTCACCCGGGCCTTACTTTCACTTGGGAGGCGACGAGTCGCATGCAACCAAGCACGATGATTACGTTTATTTTGTGAACCGGGTTCAGGGCATCGTTCAGAAATACGGAAAGAAGATAATCGGTTGGGACGAGATTGCGAACGCTGATCTGGTTAAAGGTGCAGCGGTGCAGTTTTGGGCCGACGCTAAAAATACTTCGCTGGGGATCGAAAAAGGTGGCAAAGTGTTAGTATCGCCGGCAAGTCGTGCCTACATGGATATGAAATATGATTCGACTACTGTGCTTGGCTTGAAGTGGGCAGGAACGATTGAGGTGGATCAAGCCTATGATTGGCAGCCCGACACAGTTGTCCCGAAACTGACAAAAGAACAAGT
>NZ_JBZQJF010000081.1:0-21244 GCF_059905295.1 Mangrovibacterium sp. | reverse complement strand
TAAAAAAGGACTTGGTCAATTTTCCCATTCCTCATCCTGTATAGGGCTTAGCTCGCGTACACACAACCAGCATATTCTCTCATTTTAACTCCACGCTAGTCCCTTGTTAAATTGGCCAATCCTTCTTTTTGATTTTAATCAGTTCTTCCGGAGTCATGAGCAAAAATCAAAATTGGGGCTCAAAATAAGATCAGATCTTCATTCATTGCGAGAATAACCAAAAGTTCCAAATTCCATTTCTTTTAAGTCTAACTGATTCTGAAAACGGAGATGTAAGTTTTTTTAACATTCGTTGTCAGCAGTTAACAGGTCAGTCCGGTATCTTTGTATCAACAGAAGACAACACAGAGGCACAAGATTTTTTTTCATAAGTTTAGGTTAAGAGAAAAAGGATGGTAGACACCATCCTTTTTTATTTTAGAAAACTTCGGTTTTAATCCGGCTATTTATCGGGGATCATCCCAATGTTTATGAAGTGCTTTATCTTTCCCCTGATTTCCCTACTTTTGGCAAAACAAACAACAAAATGGACTATATATTTGAATTACCGTTTAAGGTTCGGGATTACGAATGCGATTTACAGGGAATCGTAAATAATTCGGTTTACCAAAACTACATGGAACATACCCGCCACGAATTTCTGGAAGAAGTTGGATTAAATTTTACCCAAATGCACAATGATGGTATTGATGCAGTTGTAATTCGGGCCGAAATCGATTATAAATTTCCTTTGCATAGTAATGAGCAATTTGTTAGTAAGTTGTATGTTGCCCGCGAGGGTAAATTGAAATACATCTTCTTTCAGGACATTTTTCGCTCTTCGGACAATAAACCTATTATTAAGGCTAAAGTAATTGCTACTACAATAAATGCCCAAAGCGGACGTCCTGTCTTTGCAGAACAATTAGCTGAAGTATTCGACCGGTACATTTAACCGGAGATTGCTTTTCCCGAGAGTAATATTTTATCAGAATGTGAAGGCTGGAGTTTTCCTGTTGGAACTATTTTGAAGATATGCCATTCCTTGAAATGAGACTGTCGGTAAAAAAGTGGAATCAGTCGTTGAATAGGTCTGATCTGTCGATTTTTTGAAGAGATGTTCAGTTTTGAGTACGAAAATTGTATTGACTTGGTCATGAATAATTCAAAAAGTATCAGTTATGAAAACAAAAAGTATTTTGCTTATTGCAGCTTTGGTTATTGCTTCGGTAAGCGTAAACGCACAAACTCGAAATAGCAATAGTAGTCGAAAAAATGAAAATAGAACAACGCAAACGACGAAGCACAATAAAACTTCCGCGAGCTCGGGCCGAACTGTAACGGTTCAGCACCAACCGGCAAAAACGGTTAATAATGTTAGTCGAAATCAGGTGAATTATCGGAAATCGAAACCGACTGTTGTTGCTGTTCGCTCTCAGAATCAAGATCATGGTCAGGTGATTAAAAAGAATAATAAAGAATATTACTATGACTCGGGGCGCTATTACCGCAGATACAACGATAATTATATCAAAGTCGCTCCTCCGGTTGGATTGAGTGTCCGGATATTGCCTCAGGGGTCATTACGGATTGTGATTGGTAACCGGAACTATTTCTATTTTGAGGGTGTTTACTATATCGCCTCGGGCAATGGTTACAGTGTAGAAACTCCACCGGTAGGTGCTATTGTTTATGCTCTGCCTGCCGACTATGAACGCGTAAATGTACATGGTGAACTTTACTATGAATATAATGGCGTGCTTTATAGTAAAATCAACTACCAGGGGGATAGAGCCTATCAGGTCGTAGGATATCTTGATTAGGATAGATGAAATGTAATGTAGGGCTCCGGATGATTCATCCGGAGCTTTTTTGTTTGTACCGTATCTCCTGAGTAATGCATTCTCAGGAAAACCGATTTTTTCCCGAATAGGATGCCCTTGCTAAATTTTCGTATCTTGAAAGTATAAAAGTTGAAAAACACGACTATGTAAAGTTTTTCAATATTGCGGCATGAATCTTGTTTTATGAGATTCAGACGAAAGTTACTTAACCAAAAAGCTAGAATATGAAAACAATTAGTAAACTCCTTTTAATTCTTTCCGTCGTTGTTTTTGCCGGTTGTGAAGGACCAGCGGGGCCGATGGGACCTGCTGGATATGATGGGCAAGATGGTGTGAACATCTTAGGAACAGTTTTTGAAACGACCGGTACCTTTAGCGAAGCCAATCAATACACGTTGTATTATGCGTTTCCTGACGGTTTTCAGGTGTACAATGGTGATGTTGTTGTTGTGTATATTCTTTGGGATGTTGTTGATGGGTTGGATGTTTGGCGGGCCTTGCCTCAAACGATCTTCCTCGAAGCAGGAGCCTTTCAATATAACTACGATTACACAACCGGAGATGTACAAATTTATATCGATGGGGAATTAGATCCGGCTTTCCTGGGAACCGGAGATTTGGTTGATCAAACCTTCCGAATTGCAGTCATCCCAGCCGATTTGTATAAGACGAAATCAATCGATATCACGAACTACGATGAGGTAACCAGCGCAATGCTTATGTGGGGAGGGAAAATAAATAAATCGACACTTACGAATTAATCAGTTATATTCAATTTTAATCACCACCAGGAGAGGATGACAACCGCACGGACGTCATCCTTTTCTTATTTTGATAGTTTCAATCTCCATATTGAAAAAGCAGTCCGGTTAAAGGAGAAGCGGTGTATTCTCTGGCAAGTAAAATATTTTTGCTGGTGAACAACTTCAATCTTTAGCTGTCATTAAAAATTAAAATTCAACTTCGTTGATAGCCAGTTTGAAATCCATTATTTTTGTCGTTTAAAATTGCATGTCGGGTATGAAAAAGATTGTTGGACGCATCATTTTTAGCTTTTTTGTTATTGTTGCTTTTATTGGAAGTTATTATTTCTTTGAATCCTATACTTTGCCGGATCAGGATGGGATGAAAAAGGAAAAACCATCAGCAGTGCCTATGCACGGGGCAGTGGCCATTCCTTCGGAACTAACCTTTATGGGTGAACGAGTTCCGCTGGAATATTTCGATGTTCGTGAGAGTCTGGATCGTGAGTTGTTGGTAAACGCAAACTTTCATTCCCAAACGTTACGTTTTCTGAAGCTAGCTCCCCGGTATATGGATGTTATCAAACCCATTTTAAAGGCCGATACGGTTCCTGAAGATTTTGCTTATTTGGCCTTGGCAGAGAGTGGTTTCGATGAACGGGCCGTATCACCGGCAGGAGCAGTTGGCTTTTGGCAATTTATGAAAGGGACAGCGATGGATTACGGATTGGAAATCAATCCACAGGTTGACGAACGTTACCATCTTGAAAAATCCACACAGGCGGCCTGTGAATATCTGAAAGATTCGTATAAAAAATACGGAAGTTGGACCTTGGTCGCAGCTTCTTACAACGCCGGGCGAAACCATATCGACCGACAAATGGAACGTCAGAAAGTTAATAATTACTACGATTTGTTGCTGGGGGAAGAAACCTCACGTTACGTATTTCGGATTTTAGCACTGAAACTTATTATGGAGAATCCGAAAAAGTATGGCTTCGATATTCACGAAGATGAAGTTTATCCGAAATGGCATGTGAAAACAGTTATCGTTGATGGGCCGGTGGCAAGCTTTGCTGATTTTGCAAAACAATATGGCACCAATTATAAAATTCTGAAGATGTTAAATCCTTGGTTACGTGACGACAATTTGATTAACTCTAAGCGTAAGACATATGCAATTAAAGTTCCGGGTAAAGGATTCCGGGAAATAGAAAACAACTAAAATGGTGGAGAAAGAAAGTTTGTACGCTGAAGAAGAATTGCTGGATCAGGATGAAAAAATCATAGTACACGGGGCTCGTGTACACAACCTGCAGAATATTAATGTAGAAATACCACGCAATAAGCTCACTGTAATTACCGGCTTAAGTGGAAGTGGTAAATCATCGCTGGCTTTCGATACCATTTATGCTGAGGGCCAGCGGCGCTATATTGAAACGTTTTCGGCTTATGCGCGATCTTTCTTGGGCAATATGGAACGTCCCGATGTGGATAAAATAACCGGTTTGAGTCCGGTAATCTCTATTGAGCAAAAAACAACCAATAAGAACCCGCGTTCAACGGTAGGAACTGTTACCGAGATCTACGATTTCCTGCGTTTGCTGTATGCCCGTGCTTCGGAAGCCTTCTCATACGAGACAGGCGAGAAAATGGTGAAATACACGGATGAACAGATTCTGAAACTGATTCATGAGCACTTTGGTGAGAAAAGAATCCTCATTATGGCACCACTGGTGCGGGGGCGTAAAGGTCATTACCGCGAGTTGTTCGAATCACTTCGGAAAAAGGGCTTCCTTTATGGCCGTATTGATGGTGAAGTTGTTGAGTTGAAGCCCAATATGCGTGTCGATAGATACAAAAATCACTTTATTGAGGTGGTAATCGATCGGCTAAAGGTCGATGACGGAATTACTAAGCGGTTGAAAGAGTCGGTTCAAATGGCGATGAAACAAGGCCATGGTGTTTGTTTGATCAAGGATAACGACTCTGATGATTTGAAATTTTACAGTCGCCAGCTGATGTGCCCGACGAGTGGTATTTCGTACAACGAGCCGGCACCTCATAACTTCTCATTTAACTCGCCGCAAGGAGCTTGTCCTAAATGTAATGGTTTGGGGCGCATCGCAGTTATCGACAGGGAGAAAATTGTACCGGATCCGAAGTTAACGATTGCTAAAGGGGGTATTGCACCGCTTGGTCCTCAAAAAAACACCTTGATTTTTTGGCAAATTGAAGCTTTGGGTGAAAAATATGGTTTCAACCTGAAGACTCCGGTCGAAGATATTCCGGAAGAAGCGTTGGATGCCATTTTATATGGAACGAATGAACGTATTCAGTTGAAGAATTCACCGCTTGGTAGCTCGGTGAATTATATGATGAGCTACGAAGGAATTGTGAAGTACATCGACAGTCAGCGCGATGATAATCCTTCAAAAACAGCCCAAAAGTGGGCTAACCAGTTTGTGAAGGAAAAAGACTGTCCGGAATGTAACGGAAGTCGTTTGCGAAAAGAGTCGCTTTTCTTCAAGATAGATCATAAAAACATCTCGGAACTGGCGAAAATGGATATTGCACAACTGAGCGAATGGTTTGTTGGCTTGGAAGAGCGAATGTCGTCACGTCAGTTGAAAATTGGTGCCGAGATTATCAAAGAAATTCGCACAAGGTTGAGTTTTTTGCTGGATGTTGGTTTGGAATATTTATCGCTGGATCGGTCATCGGGAACTTTGTCGGGAGGAGAATCGCAACGGATTCGTTTGGCTACCCAGATTGGATCGCAACTGGTGAATGTATTGTATATCCTGGATGAACCAAGTATCGGATTACACCAGCGCGACAATATGAGATTGATCAATTCGCTTGAAAAACTTCGAGATTCGGGCAATTCCGTCATTGTTGTTGAGCACGATAAAGACATGATGATGTCGGCTGACTACCTGATTGATATGGGGCCTTTTGCCGGGCGCCATGGCGGAGAGGTTGTTGCCGCAGGAACTCCGCAGGAAGTGTTGAATGAAGATACTTTAACTTCGAAATATTTGAAAGGGGAACATGAAATTGTTGTTCCTTCAGATCGTCGTGCGGGCAATGGTAAAAGCTTGAAGCTGATTGGTTGCACCGGGAATAACCTCAAAAATGTAACGGTCGAATTTCCATTGGGGAAAATGATTTGCGTTACAGGAGTTTCGGGGAGCGGAAAGTCTAGTTTGATTAACGGAACACTACAGCCGCTGTTAAGCCAGCATTTCTACAATTCGTTAAAAGATCCGTTGCCTTACGATAAAATTGAAGGCTTAAAGCATATCGATAAAGTGGTACAAGTTGACCAATCTCCGCTGGGACGAACGCCACGTTCAAATCCGGTTACTTATACCGGTGTTTTCTCCGATATTCGGGCGTTGTTTGCACAGCTTCCAGAGGCTAAAATCAGGGGATATAAACCAGGCCGTTTTTCATTCAATGTAAAAGGAGGTCGCTGTGAAGCATGCCAGGGCGGTGGCTTAAAGTTGATCGAGATGAACTTTCTGCCCGATGTGTATGTGCATTGCGATGCCTGTAACGGGAAACGTTATAATCGTGAAACACTGGAGGTCCGCTACAAAGGCAAATCAATCAGTGATGTGTTGGATATGACCATTAATCAGGGAGTTGAATTTTTCGAAGCCTTACCCTCGATTGCTCATAAACTGAAGACCCTTCAGGAGGTTGGATTGGGTTACATTACCCTGGGGCAGTCGTCAACAACCTTATCCGGCGGTGAGTCGCAGCGGGTAAAGCTGGCAACTGAATTGGCCAAAAAGGATACCGGTAAAACGCTTTACATTTTGGATGAACCAACCACCGGACTTCACTTTGAAGATATTCGTGTGTTGCTGGGTGTATTGTACAAATTAGTCGACCGTGGAAACACGGTTATTGTTATTGAGCACAATCTGGATGTGATAAAAGTAGCCGATCATATTATTGATTTAGGCCCGGAAGGAGGGCGTGGCGGAGGTACAATTATGGGAACAGGTACCCCCGAGGAAATTGTAGCAAAGAATGATTCTTACACGGCCAATTTTCTGAAAAAAGAGTTAGCTTTATAGAGAAGGACGGTAAAAGTCCCTGCAACAACTAACTGAATCATTTGCCGTATGAGCTCGAAAACTATTGATATTTATTGTGAGAATAATAACACAGTAAAATCGTACCCTTTGGGCATTACCCTCGAAGAGATCAAAGATGATCTTGGAATCAAGCTCGAAAACCCGATTTGCGGAGCGTTGGTGAATAACAAAGTGAAGGAACTTTCATTTGCCGTGGTAAAATCCAAACAGGTTGAGTTTATCGATTATACACACATTGATGGTCGTCGCTTGTATGTGCGCTCACTGATTTTTTTGCTGTACGTGGCAGTACGCGAGGCATTACCACAGGTTAAGCTGAAGGTTTTAAATGGGATAAGCCAAGGCTATTATTGCGAATTGCTGGGATTGGAACGGAAAATTAATGATTCGGACATTTTCGAGATCAAAAGTCAAATGGAGTATTGGGTTAGCCAGGACATTGCATTTGAGAAAAAAGGTTTACTTACTCGCGATGCCGTTGATGAGTTGGAACGGCAAGGGCTGGAAGAAAAGGCCAAACTATTTGATCAACAAGGAATGTTGTTCTCATTTTTGTACTACCTGAATGGCTATTGCAACTACTTCTACGGGCACCATGTTCCGTCAACAGGTTATTTAACTACCTTCAATATTGTTCCCTACTTCGATGGTATTTTATTACAGGTTCCTAAGCCGGATAATTTCAATGAAGTGAATGAAGTCGAACATCAGGAAAAACTGTTTGGCATTTTCAAAGAACATAAGAACTGGGCAGAACTGATGAATATCCCTAATTTAGGAATGCTGAATCACTATATTGAAACAGATCGGGGAAGTGATATCATCAAAATATCGGAGGCACTGCACGAGAAAAAAATCGTTGAGATTGCCAATATGATAGACGCTCGAAAAAACAAGTTGAAGGTCGTGCTGGTTGCCGGACCGTCTGCCTCAGGAAAAACAACCTTTAGCAAACGTCTGGCAGTACAACTCGCAGTTAATGGTATTATCCCTCATTTGATCTCGCTGGATGACTATTTTGTTGACCGGGAGAAAACACCACGCGACGAACATGGTAATTACGATTTTGAAGTGCTTGAAGCGATTGATGTGGAATTTTTCAATCAGCAATTGCTACAACTGTTTAAGGGGCTGGAGGTCGAATTGCCGAGTTTTAATTTCATTTTAGGGCGTCGCGAACCCTCTGGACAAAAGTTGCAGTTGGGTGACGGGCATGTTTTAATTGTAGAGGGGATTCACGGTATGAACCCGGAGTTGCTACCACATGTTGATGGCGTAATAAGCTTTAAAATATTTCTTTCTGCTTTAACGCAAATTTCAATCGACGATCATAACCACATTTCAACAACCGATAATCGACTAGTGAGGCGTATGCTTCGGGATAGCAAATATCGTGGGTATTCAGCAGCCGATACGATTAAACGGTGGCCCAGCGTTCGTAACGGTGAGGAGCGAAACATTTTTCCATATCAGGAAAATGCTGATGTCATGTTTAATTCAGCCTTGATTTATGAATTGGCGGTTTTGAAAAAATATGTTGAACCGCTTCTTAAGGCTGTTCCGGAGAGCTGCGAAGAACATTGCGAGGCCAATCGGTTGCTAAAATTCTTTAGCTATTTTCATCATATCGACGACCTTGAGATTCCTCCAACTTCCGTAATTCGTGAATTTTTAGGTGGAAGTAGTTTTAAATATTAGTTGGCCTTACTGTTCCTGAAAGCGGATCTAACGGAAACTCTTTTTAAGTACCTTGGGGTATAACAGCGTTTGAAAAATACCTCGCCCGGCCATGAACAGCATCATGGCCAGCCAAAGCGCATGGTTACCCAAAACTCCCTGCAGAAAGTAGAAGCTCGGTGCAAAAAGCAATAGGGTTGCAGCCAGCATACTGTTGCGCATTTCTTTTGAGGCAGTTACGCCGATGTAGATGCCATCCCAAACAAATGAACTGACCGTAATTAGGGGAGTCAGGATTACCCATACAATAAACCTGCTGGCCGTTTCGTACAAACCTTCCTGGTTCGTTAGAAGTCCGATGATGAACTTGTTTCCGACTAAAAAGAACAAACTGAAAACTGCAGCCAGACCAACACCCCAAACAAATAAGCGTCGGGTTAATTCATGAAATAAATCTTTTCTTTTTTCACCCATATATTTCCCGGCCATGGCTTCTCCTGCAAATGCAAAGCCGTCAATAAAGAAGGAAAAGAGGAGAAGAAACTGAATAAGAATTGAATTAACGGCTAAAATATGATCGTTAATACTAGCTGATTTTGAGGTGAAAAAG
This sequence comes from Mangrovibacterium sp., assembly GCF_059905295.1. Lineage (NCBI taxonomy): Bacteria > Pseudomonadati > Bacteroidota > Bacteroidia > Marinilabiliales > Prolixibacteraceae > Mangrovibacterium > Mangrovibacterium sp. Next base: position 12,279 of record NZ_JBZQJF010000081.1, on the reverse strand, counting down.
GTAAATACGAAGATGACACAAAAGGTCCGGATGAAAATGTCGGAATTTACCTTGAAAAAATTCTTCATGGCAGTTAAGTTCAAAACTGCACTCTTTTGATAATTGCTGAACAGCTGTTTGTATTTCTTGCGAAGGAGAATTAATCCGGTGATAATACCGGCATATTGAGCGATAACAGTTCCCCAGGCAACACCGGCAGAATTCATGTGCATGAAATAAACAAAAAAGAAACTGAAAATCAGGTTGAAAACATTCGCCAGAATAGAAGTGATCATGACATAACGGGCATTCTGCATGCCCAAAAACCAGCCGTTCAGGGCATATAAGCCTAAGGTTGCCGGTGCTGCCCATATCCGGACGCTAAAATATTCGCGTGCCAGACTTTCAACCTCAGGACTCCCTCCAATGGCCGCAAAACTGATCCATTCAATAGGTACCTGAAGAATAATGATTAGTGCACTGATTAAAGTGGAGATCATGAGCGAACGGGCAAGAATGTTGAATGATTCAGCCTGATTGCCCTCCCCGTAACTTTGTGCAGTGAAGCCACTGGTGCTCATTCGTAAAAAGCTAAAACCCCAGTAAATAAAGTTGAAAATAACCGTCCCAAGTGATACGGCACCAATGTAAACTTCAGAATCAAGATGGCCCATTAAAGCCATATCGACAAGGCCCAAAAGTGGAATGGTCACATTGCTGATGATGTTGGGAATAGCAAGTTGGAGGATTTTTCTGTTCACGAAAATTTTTTCGGCAAAGAAACTAAAAAAAAGGGAGCTGCTAAAGCATTGACATCAACGGTTAAATTGAGTTTTGCGATAGCATATAGATTTTTTCAATAAAAAAAAACAGGATTATTATTTGGAATGAGTCTAGATAGTTTATAGATTTGCAATAAAGGATGTGAATATCTTAAAACATCTTGACGCCAAGATAACAATTAACCAATATTAAAGAATACATTAATATGTCATTTGAATTACCAAAGTTACCATATGCATACGATGCTCTTGAACCAGTAATCGATGCACGTACGATGGAGATCCATCATACTAAGCACCACGGTGCTTACACAAATAACCTGAATGCAGCAATTCAGGGGACAGAATTGGAAGGGAAATCAATTGAAGAATTGATGGCTGGAATTTCAACACTGTCGGTAGCCGTTCGTAACAACGGAGGTGGTTATTATAATCACTGTTTATTTTGGGAAGTTATGACTCCAGGTGGAGCCAAAGCACCGCAAGGTGAATTAGAAAAAGCAATTAACGACTCATTTGGGTCATTCGATAATTTTAAAGATGCTTTTACCAAAGCTGCCGCTACCCGTTTCGGTTCGGGTTGGGCTTGGCTGGTAAAACAGGGTGATAGTTTGGTGGTTTCATCCACACCGAATCAGGACAATCCATTAATGGATCTGGCAGAGGTTCAGGGAACTCCAATCCTTGGTCTCGATGTCTGGGAACATGCCTACTATTTGAATTACCAGAACAGACGTCCTGACTATATCTCATCGTTTTACGATGTGATTAACTGGGATGAAGTCGCTAAACGATTTAAAGGTTAGTTGATTTTTGGTTTTTTTCCCCGAGGCAGTGGTCTCGGGGTTTTTCTTTTTTAATTTTTAGTGTTATGTAAAATGAATGATTTCCGTTTTATACAGCTTGAATTGTATACAGGGAACCTGGATGGACAAAAACAGTTTTATACCGAATTACTACAATTGCCATTAGTTGAGGAAACCCCCAATTCATTTAGTTGTCTAATCGGTTTTTCAGTTCTGAAATTTCTTGAGGGCGAATCCGGGAACAGGTATCATTTTGCAATCAATATTCCTGCTAATCAGATTCGGGAATCATTTGCGTGGTTGAAGCCACAGATTGAAAAAATTCCAGACGGAATTTCCGACCTAGTTCGTTTTGAAGGGTGGAATGCTAATGCCCTTTATTTTTATGATGCTGACAAAAATATTGTTGAATTTATTGCCCGTCAAAATCTTAAGACGGATTCAGAAGTACCTTTTGGACCTGGCTCGTTCATAGGGATTAGTGAAATTGGAATGCCCTCAGATCATATTAAAGCGCTTTTTGATAATCTTAATGCAGGAATAGATGTACCTGTTTATTCCGGGAATTTCGATTATTTTATTGCTGCCGGCTCTGAACATGCTTTGTTTATCCTGGTGGATCAGCAACAAAAAAAGTGGTTTCCAACTCAGTATCGGGCTTTACAGGCAGACTTTAATCTTATTGTTGAGCAGGAAAGTAAACGTATCAAGCTTGCCTATAGAAATGGAAATATCATGTTTAACTAGCTAGGGAGTACTTTCTTTAGATATTAATTTCTTTGTAACTTACAGTTCTGGTATTTTCAGCAATATCTGTTAATCGTGCTAACTGGCTATGGAAATAATTTCCAGTCTGTTTTATTTGGAATCACTTTAAATAGCTTTTAACGCACATAATTTCTCAAACATTTGAACGCAGTCCGCGTTTTAGAAAGCAAAAATCAGAAAGTCTAACTTTTAAAAGAGAAATTATGTCATTTGAATTACCCGCGTTACCTTACGCAAAAAATGCATTAGAGCCTTACATCAGTGAAAGAACATTGGATTTTCACTATGGCAAACACCACCAGGCTTATGTGAATAACCTGAATGGCTTGATTCCGGGAACAGAATTTGAAAATGCCGATCTGGAAACAATCGTTAAAAAGTCCGAAGGTGGTATTTTCAATAATAGTGCACAGGTTTGGAACCACACTTTTTACTTTTTCCAATTTTCTGCAACTCCTGCAATTGAGCCTACTGGAGCATTGAAAGCAGCAATTGATGCTTCGTTTGGATCATACGATGCCTTTAAAGAAGCTTTTTCAAAAGCAGCAGCTACCCTGTTTGGTTCAGGCTGGGCTTGGTTGGTAAAAGATTCTGCCGGAAAATTAAGTATCGTTCAAACCAGCAATGCTGCTTGTCCATTGCGCGATGGTTTAACACCATTGATGACTTGCGACGTTTGGGAGCATGCTTATTATTTGGATAAGCAGAATGCCCGTCCAAAATACATTGAAGATTTTTTCAAAATTCTGGATTGGAAAGTTGTTGAAAGCCGGTTCTAGAAGGGATCACTAGATTTTTGGATTCTCAGATGTTTAGAGTTCCGAATGTCTGAAAGTCTGAAAATCCAGTAATCTATAAATCTAAAAGATGAGTGTAGAAAAAGTTTTGGCAGCGATGGTCGCTGCCGGAAAACCGGTGAAAGCCGGTGAAATCGTAACCGCGACAGGTTTGGAGCGGAAAGAAGTTGACAAAGCAATGAATCAACTTAAAAAAGAAGGTAAGATTGTTTCTCCGGTACGCTGTGCCTGGGAACCGAAAAAATAGGAAAAGGGGCTGAAAGGCCCCTTTTTTGTTCGCTAATCTATTTTGATTAACTTCAAATATTACTCATTTTCGATTATTTCAACCAAAGTTTTTCCATTTCTTCGAGCGTTTTTCCTTTGGTTTCCGGAACAAATTTCCACATAAACAATGCTGCTAAAATGCCCATAATTCCATAAATCCAATAGGCAAATCCGTTATGGAAATTGTCAACCAGGAAGCTGCTTTTATTCATCATAGGGAAAGTCCATGATACCAGGTAGTTTGAAATCCACTGAGCTGCAACAGCAACAGCCATAGCACGACCACGGATACGATTGGGGAAAATCTCAGCCAGCAATACCCAAACAACCGGTCCCCAACTTACTGCAAAGCAAGCAACATAGCCCAACATGAATATCAGGGCGGCCAGTCCTACTTGCTGGAAGAAGAAGGCGAAGCCCAACGCAAACATGAAAAGTGCCATCCCTGCAGCTCCGATAATCATTAATGGTTTGCGACCAAATTTGTCAACCGTAAGAATTGCGACAACGGTGAATGACAAGTTGATAATACCAACGATAATGGTCTGTAGAAGGGCAGTATCGGTTCCCGATCCCATATTCTTGAAAATTTCCGGCGCATAGTATAACACTACGTTGATGCCAACAAATTGCTGAAATGCAGAAAGCAAAATGCCGATTACAACAATCAGAAAACCAAATGAAAAAAGTTTTCCAGAGGTTGTGGTTAAGGTCTGTTTGATTTCACTCAACACCTGGGATCCTCGTTCCTCTCCGTTAATTTTATTCAGAACTTTCAATGCCTTTTCATCATCACCCTGTAAGGCCATATAGCGTGGAGTTTCGGGGACGAAAAACAGAAGAATTAGGAATAAGCCAGCCGGAATCATTTCAGAAGCAAACATGTAACGCCATCCGATACTGTTCAGCCAGCTGTCGTCACCTTGGCGGGCGATGGCATAATTCACGAAGTAAACGATCAGCATACCGAAGATGATGGCAAATTGGTTAAACGAAACCAGTCGGCCTCTGATGTCGGCCGGAGCAATCTCTGCAATGTACATGGGCGAAAGCATCGACGCTAAACCAACACCAATTCCACCAATGATTCGGTAAATGATGAACGGCCAGTAGAAGGTATAATCTCCCTCGCCGAAGGGGCGAATGAAGAGTTCAGGGTAGGAGGAGCCCAGTGCCGAGATGAAGAATAGTACGGCAGCCAGGATCAGTCCTTTTTTACGTCCCAGTTTCAGACTTACCAACCCGCCGGAAAGTCCTCCAATGATACAGCCAATTAAAGCACTGGAAACGATAAATCCGAGTTGAGAGTTAGCTGCAGTTTCAGCTAAGCCCATTGGTTTGATGAAAAAGACATCGAGCGAACCAACTGTTCCGGAAATCACTGCTGTGTCGTAACCAAACAGTAAACCTCCAAGGGTAGCTACAATGGTAATCGCGATGATGAAAAATTTATTTTCTTTCATTGTTGTTTAGTTTGTTTTGACGCTCCATGGTGTGTGGGCAGAATGTAGCGTCCATCTTTATTGTGGTTTGTGTGACAGAGAAAAGCAGATTAACCCGATTCCTATCTTTGCGATACGAACCGGGTTATTCTGACTATTTTATGTATGAAATGAAATTCATTTCATGTGTCTATAATTTGTTTTTTTTAGGTCACATGGAATTCACCAATTTAGTCATTCTCTAGTTTGAGAGTTTGGCTTTCATGGTTCGTTTCATCCGTTTGTTTGCATTAAATATACATGTTTACAATTGCTTCGTACAATTCTTGCTTTCCGCTAATTTGTTTTGGTTCTCCGTTGGCCTTAGCGTAAGCGTAAACATCTTCAAATGAAAGTTTTCCTTCTTCAAATTCTTTACCTTTTCCAGCATCGTAGGAAGCATAGCGGTCGGCAATCATTTTTTCGTAAGGAGAATCTTCCAGGATTGCAGCGGCAGTTTCCAAGGCACGAGCCATAACATCCATTGCTGCAATATGTGAGATGAACAAATCATCTAAATCGGTCGAGTTACGACGTATTTTAGCATCGAAGTTAGTACCGCCACCTTGCATACCACCACCTTTAAGAACGACCATCATAGCTTGTGTCATTTCGTACAAATCAATTGGGAACTGGTCTGTATCCCAACCATTTTGATAATCACCGCGGTTTGCATCGATTGCTCCAAGCATTCCGGCATCAACGGCACATTGTAATTCGTGTTCGAAAGTGTGGCCAGCTAATGTAGCGTGGTTTACTTCGATGTTGATTTTAAAATCATTCTCTAAACCATGTTCTTTTAAGAAACCAAGTACAGTTTCTGTATCTACATCGTACTGGTGCTTCATCGGTTCCATTGGTTTTGGTTCGATTAGGAATGTTCCGGTGAACCCTTTTGAACGACCATAGTCACGAGCCATTTTTAACATGGTGCCCAAGTGTTGTTTTTCACGTTTCATGTTCGTATTTAACAACGACATGTAACCTTCGCGTCCTCCCCAGAAAACGTAAGCTTTACCACCTAAAGCGATTGTTGCATCAATCGAGTTTTTAATTTGAAGCATGGCACGTGCAGCAGTGTCAAAATCAGGGTTTGTGCTGGCTCCGTTCATGTAACGAGCTGCAGAGAATACATTCGCTGTACCCCACATTAATTTAATGCCTGTTTCAGCTTGTTTTTCTTTGGCATATTCAACAATTGCCTTCAGATTAGCTTCGTATTCTTCAATGCTGTTTCCTTCGCTAACTAAATCGATATCGTGGAAGCAGTAGTATTCGATTCCCATTTTTTGCATGAATTCGAAACCGGCATCCATCTTATTTTTTGCAGCTTCAACAGCGTCTGCTGCACCTACCCAAGGGTGATCCTGTGTCTTTCCACCAAATGGATCGCCACCGTCAGCACATAAGGTGTGCCACCAAGCCATTGAGAATTTAAACCACTCGGCCATTGTTTTTCCATAGACTACTTTTTCGGGATCGTAGTAACGGAACGCCATCGGGTTTTTACTGTCTTTACCTTCAAATTTGATTTTTTCCACTGATGGGAAATAAACTTTTGTGCTCATCTTGTAAGTTTTAAGCCCCTCCAACCTCCCCGAGGGGAGGCTATTAAGACATTGCTATTAATTTTAAATTTCTATTTTTCGTATCAGACTCATAATTCTGCCTTTCAATTCCTCCCCCCACGGGGGAGATAGAGGGGGCTTTTAAATGTACTTTTCTAACAACGATTTCCAGTTGCCGTAAGCTGCTTCGTATTCCGCCTTTTTGTTTAAGTCGGGTTCAATCGTTTCTAATTTGGTTAAGTTTGAAAAGGCTTCGGCAGGCGATTTATAATAGCCCGATCCGATTCCTGCACCGCGGGCAGCACCTACCGATCCGTCGGTATTGTAAAGTTCGATGGTTGCGCCTGATATTCCGGCTAGTGTTTCGCGGAAGATTGGGCTTAGGAACATGTTGGCTTTACCGGCGCGAATCACTTTGGCATCGATACCAATGCTTTCCATGATCTCCATTCCGTATTTGAATGAAAAAACAATTCCTTCCTGTGCGGCACGGAAGAGGTGTGCATTAGAATGAATATTGAAGTTGATTCCGGACATGACCGAACCAAGGTTTTTGTTCTCAAGTACACGTTCGGCACCGTTACCAAACGGAAGAATGCTGATACCTTCAGAGCCAATGGCTACTTTCGATGCCGCTTCGTTCATGCCTTCATACGAAATAGCTCCGCCACCAACTTGTTTGTTTAACCAGGAGTTCAGGATGCCTGTTCCGTTGATGCAAAGCAGAACGCCTAAGCGGTTGGCTTCAGCACTGTGATTCACATGGGCGAAAGTATTGACGCGCGATTTCGGATCGTATTTCACTTCGTCGCTTACCCCGTAAACAACGCCCGACGTTCCGGCAGTTGTCGCAATTTCACCCGGATTCAGCACGTTTAATGAGAGCGCATTATTGGGTTGGTCTCCGGCACGGTAACTGATTTTAATTCCTGGTGCCAGTCCTAATTCTTTAGCGGCAGCCTCGTTTACCACGCTTTGAACCGAAAAGGTTGGGACAATCTCAGGAATGAAACTTTCTTCGAAACCGTAATAGTCAACCACCATTTTAGCGACGGCATTCTCTTTGAAATTCCAAAGAATACCTTCTGAAAGGTTTCCTGCTGTTGTTTTGATTTCACCACTCAGCTTCATGGCAATATAATCGCCCGGGAGCATGATTTTATCAATCTTAGCATACAACTCCGGTTCGTTGTCTTTCACCCATTTCAATTTTGAAGCGGTAAAGTTACCCGGTGAGTTCAGCAGGTTCTCCAGACATTTTTGCTCGCCGATTTCTTTCATGGCTTTGTCGCCGATAGCTGCAGCACGGCTGTCGCACCATATAATTGAAGGGCGTAAAACCTGTTGATCCTTATCAACAACAACCAATCCGTGCATCTGGTACGAAATTCCGATGGAATCAATATCAGTGGGGTTAACAGCTGATGTTTGCATAATCTCGGCAACAGCTAACTTCAGGTTGGCCCACCATTGTTCCGGATCTTGTTCTGCCCATCCTGGTTGGATGGCGGTCATTTTCATCTCTTGCTTTGGATAAAAGGCTGATGCCAGGCACTCGCCTGAGTCGCCATTGATTATCGAAGCTTTAACTGATGAACTGCCAATATCAAATCCTAATAAGTACATTTTCTTGTTTGGTTTATTAGTATAGTATTCTTGTTTGTTCTGTTCTGGTGTGTTCTGCAAATTTAGGGGAGTCTTCCCGATTTCAAAGCAATTTTTTTGTGTTTTAAAGCATGTTTTTGATTAGATCGATGCTCTAACCTTTAGCTGTGTTGGAATCTGTAAATGGATTGATTCCCCGGTTGTTACAAACTCGGCTGCGACTTTTCCCATCAACTCAAAGTCGGTTGTAATGACACTAATCCCGTCCTTGACATATTTCTTCATGGGGGTTTCGTTGTACGAAATAACACCACTGTCCTGACCAATAACCAGGTTTTTAGCCGCACACTGGTCTAAGAAACGGGCAAGTGTTCTGTCGCTCACCAGTAAGTACAACTCGCCTGCTTGCACATTCATCCCTTTGTAGTTTTTGGTAACTTCATACGCCAGGTTATTGTCTTTGCAAAATTTTTCGAAATAAGCAATCGACTCCGGCGGGTGGTAGGTGAACTCGGGGTAGAGGTAGATGAAACGCTTGTATTTTTTCAGTAGAGGTAACTCATTTTGCAGGGCGTTATACAAGCTTTGTCCAAAATCCTGGTAAACCGATGAAGCCTCGGGGATTGCATGAACCTGCCAGTCGATCGATAATAATTTCGATGCCGGAATTTGCTGTATGATTTCGGGTACCCGTTCGTGGTCGAAGTTCATGACAATGTACTTCGAATATTTGCCAATACTCTCGGTAATGATTTTCTCAAAGATCTCGATGTTGTAATGGTGAAAGTGTAAGTCGACGGTGAAATTCTCCGGCAGGTTATCCAGAAACGATCCGTACAGCACTTCTTTGTACGCCTTAAAGGTATCGAGAAATAGGAACACTTTTGTTGTTGCCTTGGCGATGAAATATCCTTTGTTGGGTACTGATTCAACGATTCCCCTGTTTTTCAACTCGGCATAAGCCTTAAAAACCGTGTCGCGCGAAAGTGAACTCTCTTTAACCAGCTGGTTTACCGAAGGCAGAATATCGCCAACTTGCAACAAATTGCGGCTGACCGCATCGATAACCGCATCGATAAGTTGCTGAAATTTTAATTGATTGGAAAGAGGATCTATCTGAAATTTGAATTTACTCATAAAGCTTAGGTGTTCTGTTCTGTTATGCAAACATAGGAAAGATCGGGAGTAATTGGCATCAAAATCAACGATTTTATTAATATTGAAAGAAAAATGCCATGATCAAAGACTTATTAAAACGAAACAGAAGCTACCGGCGCTTTGATGAACGTGTACGGATCAGTGAAGAGCAACTGGCCGAATGGATTGAGCTATCCAGATATTGTGCGAGCGGACGAAATGCACAACCGCTGAAATACATTCCTGTAACGGAAAAAGGAGATTGTGATCGCCTGTTTCCGCAGCTGGCCTGGGCAGGATATCTGAAAGATTGGCCAGGTCCCCGGGAGGGTGAGCGTCCTTCAGCCTACATTATTTTAGTGAACGATACAGAGATTGCAACGAATTATTTTTGTGACGATGGTATTGCGGCTCAAAGTATTTTGTTGGGAGCCGTTGAAGCCGGTTTTGGAGGTTGTATGATTGCTGCGGTGAAACGGGAAGCACTACGGGAGCAATTTGGAATTCCTGAAAAATACCAGATTATTATGGTACTGGCTTTGGGAAAGCCGGTTGAACAGGTGGTGCTTGACGAAATGAAAGCCGGCGATTTTAAATATTGGCGCGATGCCGAGGGCGTGCATCATGTGCCGAAAAGATCGCTTGATGAGCTGATCCTAAAAATAGAAAGCGGGAAAGGAGAGAACTAAGCTCTCCCACCCCTTTTCAAATTAACCCCTAAAAAACAAAGCTTTTATAATGTGGCTGGCGATCTTGGGATTTTCTTTCAGACGGCGGGTGGAGTAACCAAACCAGTCTTTCCCAAACGGAACATAAACCCGCATACGGTGTCCTTGCTCAACAATCAGCTTCCGTAACTCGGGAGTAACTCCGTAAAGCATCTGGAACTCATATAAGTCAGTCGGGACTTTATACCGCTTAATCAGCTCCATAGCTCTTTCCACCAAATATTTATCATGTGTGGCAATACCTGCGAAAATTTTATTCCGAAGCATAAATTCTAAATCTTCGATATAGTGATCGCGTACCGATTGGTATTCTTTGTAAGCAATTTCTGCAGGTTCCACATAAATACCCTTACACAACCTGAAGTTCAGTGGATGTCCGTTGGCCGGCAGGTTGTTCATATCCAGCAGGTCGTTGAAGGTACGTCGCAGGTAGGCTTGTAACACGAGGCCTACATAACCTGAAAACTCGGCTTTCAATCGTCTGAAAATGTCCATCTCGGAATCAACACATTGCGAATCCTCCATATCCACACGGACAAAGCTGTTGCAGTCTTTGGCTTTTTGGACAATCTCGCGAACATGGCGATAACAAACTTCCGGATCAAGCAGAAGACCGAACATGGTCGGTTTAAGCGAAAAATTACCTTTGATATTCTCGCTGGTAAAACGTTCAATAATTTCCAGGTATTTGTTTTTGTTGTCTTCGGCTTGCTGAAGATTGGTGATAAATTCGCCCAATAAATCCATGGTTACTTCAATACCTTCAGCATTCAGTTGGCGGGCAACTGAAATTCCATCTTCCATGGTTTTTCCTGCAATGTAGCGTTTCGAAAACTGCCAGATCAGTTTTTCGGGCATATGCGGGAGTATTTGGGCAATTAGTTTGTTAAACATCTTCGGTTTTTACTTTCGTTAATCAATAGCTATTCTTGTATTGTAAAAATACGACGGACTAATGCCTTCCTTCAATGATGTTTATCAGGCGATTGTTATGATTTTTGACATATTTCTTTCGACGATATTTTATTTAGTGCTCCCCGGAAAAATATTTGGATTATCACTGTTTTCCTGATGATAAATTTTTATTTTTGGCCTCGATTAAAAAGAATAGTTAAAAAGAGGAAAGTTGTGGTGAAGAGGATTCAGATTGAATTTAATTCCTTGCTTTTCCGCTAAAAACCTAAGAAATACGCATGAAAAATTCATCATTGATCTTAAACCTGGTTTTATTGGTTGCAGTAATTGTACTTTTTGTGTTACATTTTACATCGGGCACAAGTTCAAAACCTCAGGGTGCTTTAGTGACTGGTCCTGCTCAATTAACAGATCTGAAAATTGCCTATGTAAAGGTTGATTCACTGATCGTGAACTACGACTTGGCGCAGGATTTACATGATGAGTTTACAAAGAACCAGGATGCATACACCAAGGAATATGCTACCCGTCGTTCGAAATTTGAAGAGCAAGCAGCTTCTTTCCAGGAAAAAGTACAACGTGGCGGTTTCCTCACAGAGGAACGTGCCGTACAGGAACGTGACCGTTTGGTGAACGAAGAACAGGAAATTCTGAAACTGGATCAGGAATTGTCGTCGAAACTGGCTGAGATGCAAAATGCAAATAATAACCAGTTGGTGGATAGTTTGCTGGCTTACCTGAACCGTTACAATGCGGATAAAAAGTATGCTTATATCTTCAACTCAAGCGGTATCCTGATTGGAGACGAAGCGCACAACATTACTAAAGTCGTGTTGGATGCGATGAACACCGACTACGCTGCAAAGAAAAAGTAAGAATCAGTTCTAACGAAATAGGAGAATCCGGGTTTTGCCCGGATTTTTTTTATCCTTATTTTTCGGTCATGGGCTTTGCCGATCAATATATTTCCCGTCAAATGCAAGCTGACGCATTTCTTCCGCTGCCGGTTGATCCGGGGCTGGAGATGATTGTCGTTGTACCGGTTTACAATGAACCGGAACTGGTACAAATGCTCGACAGCCTGGCAGCCTGTGTTGTTCCGGTGGGAAAAGTTGAAGTGCTGCTGGTCATTAATCACGGCGAGTTATCGCCACCCGAAGTCTTGGCACAAAATGAGCGAACTGCTACTGAGGTAGAGATCTGGAAGGCTCAACATGCCGGTTGCTTTTTCGATGTTCATGTTCTTCGTCCCAAAGCTTTTCGGCGGAAGCATGCCGGTGCCGGGATAGCTCGCCAAACAGGGATGGACGAAGCGATCCGGCGTTTCGGCACTCTGGATAAGGCCGACGGAATTCTGGTCTCGCTGGATGCCGATACTTTAGTCGCTCTGGATTATTTCATTCAAATTGAAGCTGCTTTCAGGCAAAATCCGAAAGCCGTTGGTGC